>DAOQII010000173.1:0-5415 GCA_035339455.1 Chitinophagales bacterium | reverse complement strand
GGCAAAGCTAAATTTTTTGTGGTAAAAGCTGGAGATTTCCGAAATAAAAGAGGATATTGATTCTAAAGCGTTCGAAATTTATAAAGCCTTTAGCTTTGGCAATTACGGATTGAATTTTGCCATTCATGTTTTCATGCATGCTACTATCTGTTTTAGTTGTAATTGCGTTTATGATTCCATTTAGATGTGCTTCAAAGGTGGCAACGACCCTGTTTACATGGAATATCCCTTTTTCACGAGATTGCTGCATCCATTCTTTTAGCAAGTATTCTGCCTGTTGAGTGCACCTCCATTGAAACAAGAGTTTGAAGTTTTCTCTTACATGCCATGCCTGGGCTGTTTTTAGATTTGCTCTTTCTATCTGTTCAAAACAAGATTTTTGTTCCTTAGTCCAATTGTCCGCATTCTTAAGCACCGTGTATTTTTGTCTTTTTAACAGACCACTTTCCGAGATTTCTTTTCGTCTTGTTTTATCTATAGCCTCCGATAATTTCTTGATTAGATGAAACTTGTCGTGTACAACCAATGCCCGTGGGGCTAGCTCTTCTATGACTTTCATATATGGTTGCCACATATCTATGTTTACTCGTCTTAATTGTGGTTGCGTTTCTTCGCCAGTAATCGTGTATAATAAGGACTTTAAACTTTTTTCTTTTCTCCCTTCTTGCATATCCACTACATATTCTCTTTTACTATCTATCACGATGGTGGCATATTCATGTCCTTTGGCATATGCTTTTTCGTCTATACTGATTTGCTCTAAATTAGTAACAAATCCTCTGGTTTCCAATGCGGCTTCCACGGCATGTTCCATTATACTGCGAATGATATATGGACTCGTTTGCATCAATTCCGCTACTGTCTTTTGAACGCGTACTTTTTGTAAATACTGGATGGCGACATGACTAAATAAATGAGTGTAACTCTTACCCGGAGAAGCAAAATCCGGCACAACTGTCTTGACTTTTTTATCCTTGTCTACATAACGCGGTAAACGACAAACCAAATAACATTTGTATTCAAACCAACTTAAGTGCTGCCATTCACGCTCCTGAGCTAAATCATAAAGTGGATAAGTGGATGTACCCGATTTATAAACACTTGAGGTATAGCTCAGATATATCCTGATAATTTTCTCGGGATGCTCTATTTTCTCAATCTTTATGATGCCATAGTCTTTTGTAATTCCTAGCATCTCTCTTAAAAAATCTATAAAGTCCATACCGGAAAGTATAAAATTTTTACCACTTAATTTTTAGTTTAGCCAAAAAAGTACTACTGAAGAGGTAAGTTATGAACTCAAAGATACAATGATTTATTTGTATATACAAGTATCAATTGAGATTTATCAATCAAAGTGCTAAAAAAAGGATTATTTATGAGAGAAAATTGATAATTATCAAATCATACGAAAAAAAGTAATGCAATAATTCCAGTTTAATTCTGAATTTAATTTAGTTTTATTACAAAACGATTAAAAAAGTTTTCATTTTAGAGATAAAAGCATTTTATTGACCGGCTTTTGGAAAAGGTATTTCAATAAATACTAACCTAGGTTTGAGGTAAGTGTTTTAATTTAAAAAAAATTGATTTTGTATCAAAAACTTCCTCCTCTCTGTTTTGAAAAAATGTTATTTTATGCCCCAAAAAATTGCATTTAACACTTGAACTTAGGCCTAAATTCAGGTGATTATGAATATGCCTATCCTGCTTTAGATTAATTTTATAAAAATCTTTCTAAAGGGTTTTCAAAAAACTGTAAGACTAAGTATTTTCACATCATGGAACGCGACAAAAAAATATTCTCATTAATCAATGATGAATTACACCGCCAAACAGTTGGCATAGAGCTGATAGCTTCTGAAAATTATACATCTAAACAAGTCATGGAAGCTATGGGCACTTGTCTGACAAATAAATATGCGGAAGGCTATCCGGGCAAACGCTACTATGGCGGCTGCGAAATTGTAGATCAGATTGAGCAATTAGCTATCGACAGGCTTCGTACACTTTTTGGAGCTGAGTATGCCAATGTGCAACCGCACTCCGGTGCACAAGCCAATGCTGCCATCTTCTTAGCCTGTTTGAAACCGGGAGATGTAGTAATGGGCTTTAATTTATCGCATGGAGGTCATCTTTCGCATGGCTCTCCCGTAAATTTCTCAGGTAAACATTTCAGACCCGTATTCTATGGCGTAGAACAAGAAACCGGCACAATAGATATGGATAAAGTAGAAGCTTTGGCATTGCAGGAAAAACCCAAATTAATCATTTGCGGCGCATCTGCTTATGCACGAGACTGGGATTACAAACGCTTCAGAGCCATTGCCGATCAAGTTGGAGCATTGCTTCTGGCAGATATTGCACATCCCGCCGGCTTAATTGCCAAAAAGAAACTCAACGACCCAATGCCACATTGTCATATTGTTTCATCTACTACTCATAAAACACTGAGAGGGCCACGGGGCGGAATTATCATGTTGGGTAAAGATTTTGAAAATCCTTGGGGAGAAAAAACGCTGAAAGGCGAAACCAAGATGATGTCTGTCATTTTGAATTCTGCTGTGTTTCCGGGTATGCAAGGTGGTCCTTTAGAACATGTCATTGCAGCAAAAGCAGTTTCTTTTGGTGAATGTTTAACTGATGAATTTGGGCAGTATGCCGACCAAGTGATGCTGAATGCTCGTGTGATGGCAAACGAATTTATGAAACGTGGCTACAATTTAGTTTCCGGTGGTACAGACAATCATCTTATGCTGATTGATTTGCGCAATAAAAATATTTCGGGCAAAGATGCAGAAAAAGCTTTGGTGCAGGCCGACATCACTGTAAACAAAAATATGGTGCCGTTTGATGATAAATCGCCATTGGTTACATCCGGTATTCGTATTGGTACACCAGCCATCACTACACGCGGACTGAATGAGCAAGACTGTTTGCAAGTAGTGGATTGGATAGACACCATTCTGAAAGCTCCTACTAATGTGGCACTTATAGCAGATATAAAAGGAGAGGTTAATAAATTTATGTCAGATTTTCCTTTATATTAAGATGAGCCAATATTTTAACAAGAGCCAAGTCGTTGGCTTTAAATTACTCTATGTAAGTTGCATTTCTTTTTTAGTATTAACTATGGTGGGCATGATTGTCTATCCGGGAGGCACATTTATGCATACGGAATACACGCATTATTATTTCTTAGAAAATTTCTTTTCCGACTTAGGCAGAACTCAAACTCCGAATGGCAGCATGAATTTATTTTCACTAATATGCTTTGATACGGCATTGATTTTTCAGGCGGTAGCCTTATATGTTTTCAATATTCAGTTTTTAAAAGAAGTGAAAGCCAAAGAATTACATACTGTGTTTTATTATATTGCAATAGTTTGCGGCATTTTATTTCCGGTATTCTTATATGGAATTGCCATTACACCTTGCAATTTATTTCTGAAAGCCCATATGTTTTGTGTGCGTTGGGGTTTTGGTATCTTGGTGCCGCTTAGTTTGGCATATACTATTTTAGTACGCAAGCATCATTTGCTGCCAAACAAATATGGCAATGTAATGCAGGTTATTGTACTGGCGTGTTTTCTTTATTTTATACTGATCATGTTTGGTCCTAACACAAGAGAAAATATTTATATCCAGCCGGTAGCCCAAAAAGTAATCGTGTATGCTATGGTGTTTTCATTGGTCTACCTTACATCGGGATGCATGCGTTATTTGCATATACCGACGAAGCAAGAAATACGTGAAGCGCAGGAGAGTGCGTAATTTCTATTATGAATAGTTCAGCTTTCTGATATTTGCTGGCAATCAGGCTAAAGGAAAAATTGATGAAATAAACGGATTGTTTTTTTTATCTTTGTAAATCAGTTTTATCTGCTTAATCAGCGTGCTTATTTTTTTAAATACTAATTTAAATATATATTATTTTAGTACATTATAAAATTTAAGTTTATAATTACTATATTGTCAATAATTTAAAACACTTCCCAGCCATTTTTCTACACTTTCAGTGGTCATCTCTTTGCGTTTGGCGAGGCTTTCCACTTGGTCTTTGCTTATCTTGCCTATACCAAAATATTTACTGTCAGGATGTGAGAAATACCAACCACTCACCGCTGCCGTTGGGTACATAGCCATGCTTTCGGTAAGGGTTATACCGGCATTTTGGGTAGCATTCAAGATGTCAAACAACGTAATTTTTTCTGTGTGGTCGGGGCAAGCCGGATAGCCCGGTGCCGGACGTATGCCAGTATATTTTTCTTTAATTAATTCATCATTCGTCAGCTTTTCATTTTTATCAAAAGCCCAAAATTCTTTTCGCACACGCTCGTGCATCCGCTCTGCCAAAGCTTCTGCTAATCTGTCTGCCAGTACCTTTAATAAGATGGCATTATAATCATCATGTTTTTCTTCAAAATCTTTAATTTTAGCTTCGATGCCAATGCCAGTTGTAACAGCAAAAGCACCGATATAATCTTCTTTTTGTGTTTGTACAGGTGCAATAAAATCGGCTAAAGAAATATTTGGCAAGCCTTCCGCTTTTTTGTTTTGCTGGCGCAAATGATGTACTACTTTTATCTTGTTGTCTGCTACAATTTCTATATCATCATCGCTGATGGTATTGGCTTTAAAGAAGCCGATTACTGCTTTAGCTGTCAACCACTTTTCTGTACAAATTTTATCCAGCATAGCATTCGCATCTGCAAATAATTTTTTGGCTTCATCTCCAACAATCTTATCCTCTAATATTGCCGGATATTTGCCGTGTAATTCCCAAGCCTGAAAAAACGGCGTCCAGTCGATATAATTTCTTAATTCGCTTAAATCGTAATCATCAAAAACTTTAACACCTAAAAAAGTAGGCTTAGGCGGTGAGTAAGTTGTCCAGTCTATCGGAGTTTTATTTTTGCGCGCTTCTTCTATGCTAATATAATCTTTAATCACGCCTTTGTTATTGTGCCTGTCGCGCATCACTTCGTATTCTGCCCGTATGTCTTTTTCCAGTTGCAGCGCATCTGCTTTATTCATCAATTGTGTAGCAACAGGAACACTTCGAGAGGCATCTAATACATGTATGGTAGCACCTGAATAGTGAGGTTCTACTTTTACGGCAGTATGCAATTTGGATGTAGTAGCTCCGCCAATTAATAAAGGCGTTTTCATGCCTCTGCGCTCCATTTCTTTGGCTACATCGACCATCTCATCTAAAGATGGCGTAATTAATCCGCTCAAACCAATGATGTCCACATTTTGTTTTTGTGCTTCATCTAATATTTTATCGGCGGGTATCATCACGCCTAAATCTATTATCTCAAAATTATTACAAGCCAGTACAACGCCTACAATATTTTTACCAATATCGTGCACATCACCCTTCACGGTGGCTAATAATATTTTACCTAATTT
>DAOQII010000172.1:3646-5416 GCA_035339455.1 Chitinophagales bacterium | reverse complement strand
AATAATGGATGAATATGGAATTAAAATCTCGAAATGGTATGAAATAAAATATTTCCTGATTGGCAAATGTATAAGCTGGAGTTGCTATGTGATGGGTTGGTTCATGCCCATGTATTTTGCGGGGAGATTAGAAAGCGGAAATGTAAATGAATATTATAGAATGAAAGAACTTTTTAATTCCGTTTCTATTACTAAGTACGATGAAATTTTAGTTGAAATGGGCATAAAAGAAAAAGAACATGAAATCTATTTTTTAAACAAGATAAAACAACATAAATGGCTGCCATGCTTTGAGAAAATATTCAACTGGGGAAACAACAAAAGCTTTAATACTATCAATCTTAATGAAGAATAACACTAATCACCAATCACTAATAAGTAAGTAATATGACCGACTATCACTTAAATCACTTGCGCGAATTAGAATCCGAATCCATGTATGTACTTCGTGAAGTGGCGGCACAATTTGAAAACCCGTGTATCCTGTTTTCGGGCGGTAAAGACTCTATCGTCGTTACACATCTTGCCATCAAAGCATTTTATCCGGCATCTGTGCCCTTTACATTATTGCATGTGGACACCGGGCACAATTTTCAGGAAACACTTGATTATCGAGATACCTTAGTGCAAAAAAACGGACTGCGTTTGTTGGTAGCATCTGTGCAAGATGCCATCAATAAAGGTCTGGTGCGTGAAGAAAAAGGATACAATGCTTCTCGCAATGCATTGCAGACAGCACCACTGCTTGAAGCTATTGAAGTGTATAAATTCGATTGTGCTATTGGCGGAGCACGCAGGGACGAAGAGAAAGCACGTGCCAAAGAAAGATTCTTCTCACATCGTGATGAATTCGGACAATGGGATCCTAAAAATCAGCGTCCCGAACTGTGGAATCTGTTTAACGGCAGAAAACATGTAGGCGAGCATTTTCGAGTGTTCCCGATTTCCAACTGGACAGAAATGGACGTGTGGCAATATATATATCAGGAAAAAATTGAAATGCCGAGTTTGTATTTTTCACACAAAAGAAATGTTTTTTTGCGGGATGGCGTATGGTATGCCGATAGCGAATACATGCAGAAAAAACCGGATGAAGTGGTCGAGGAGCAAATCGTGCGTTTCAGAACTATCGGCGATATCACGTGTACAGGTGCGGTGTTTTCAACAGCATCTACTTTAGAAGATATTATTCAGGAAGTGGCAGCAAGTCGTACAACCGAACGAGGCACGCGCGCCGATGACAAACGCTCTGAAGCCGCCATGGAAGACCGTAAAAAGGCAGGATATTTTTAGTAATTGGTTAATTAGTCATTAGTGATTATTTGGTGATAAATGTATAACTAATTTCGTATGTTTTTTGAGTTGAAATAAATAGATTAGACAGAAAATGGGAATAGAAGAATTAGGGGTGTATAATAAAGCATTAGCATTTTTAAATAAAATTTGGGAAATAATAATACCTCTGTCTTATTTTGAAAAAAATACAATTGGTAACCAAATATGCAGATCAGCTGATTCTATTTCAGCAAATATAGCTGACGGATTTGGTCGCTACTATTATAAGGACAGTAAGCTATTTTACTACTATGCAAGAGGTTCTGTATTTGAAACTAAAGACTGGCTTCATAAACTAAAAGATAGAAATATAATTAATGAAATAACGTACACAATGCTAATAGACGAGTTAAATAGCATAGGAAAGATGCTAAACAACTATATAAAATCAATTGGAAAACTTAATCAAACTACTACCAATGACCAATGACCAAT
>DAOQII010000172.1:0-3546 GCA_035339455.1 Chitinophagales bacterium | reverse complement strand
ACCAATGACCAATCAACCAATGCCCAACTAAACAATGAACACTTTGACAGTAAGGCATATCTGGATATGGAACTGCTGCGTTTTACCACAGCAGGATCTGTTGATGACGGAAAATCTACGTTAATCGGAAGATTACTGTATGACAGTAAGTCCATCTTCGAAGACCAGCTCGAAGCCATAGAATCAGCATCTGAAAAACGTGGCGAAGACTATGTAAACCTGGCATTGTTGACCGACGGCTTGCGTGCTGAACGCGAACAAGGAATCACGATAGATGTGGCATACCGCTATTTTTCTACGCCAAAAAGAAAATTTATTATCGCCGATACGCCCGGACATATCCAATACACCCGCAACATGGTGACCGGTGCTTCTACGGCAAATCTTGCCATCATATTAGTGGATGCCAGAAAAGGAATAATTGAGCAGACTTTCCGCCATTCTTATATCGCCTCCTTGTTGCAGATCCCGCATATCGTAGTCTGTATTAACAAGATGGATTTGGTAGAATGGGATGAAAAAACATTCAATAAAATTGTGCATGACTACAAAGCCTTCGCATCAAAATTAGATGTAAAAGATGTGCATTTTATTCCAATTTCTGCACTGAATGGCGATAACGTTGTTGACCGCAGCACAAACATGAACTGGTATAACGGACCCACACTTTTATACTTGTTGGAAAATATCCATATCGGCTCGGATCTGAATCATATAGATGCACGTTTTCCGGTACAATATGTAATTCGTCCGATGAAAAATGAATACCACGATTACCGCGGTTATGCAGGCAGAATTGCAGGCGGCGTTTTCAGGGTAGGAGACAGAGTGAAAGCCTTGCCAAGTGGATTCACTTCAAAAATAAAATCCATTAAAACTATGGATGGCGATTTGGATGAGGCATTTGCCCCGCAAAGTGTAACCTTGTTGCTGGAAGATGAAATCGATATTTCACGTGGTGACATGATTGTACGCGAAAACAATGTGCCACATGTAGAACAAGAATTCGATGTTATGCTATGCTGGATGAATGACAAAAAACTGGTGCCGAGAGGTAAATATATTTTGCGCCATACCTCCAAAGAATGCAAGTGTATCGTGAAAGAAATTAAATACAAATTGGATATCAACACCCTTACCAGATTAGAAGGAGAAATTGAAATTGGATTGAATGATATAGGTCGAGTATCGCTACGTACGACCACACCTTTATTTTTTGATGCCTATCGCAAAAACAGAAATACGGGAAGTATCATCTTGGTAGACGAAGCTACTAACGAAACCATCGCAGCAGGGATGATAGTATAAGTTTTGTAAATTAGTGGTTTGATTGTAGATTCTTTTTATTTGTTACTAAGCAAATAAGGCAATGGGTTTTTGTATTGCTTCATTCAGTAGTCTTCTATCACTTAATTTGTTCCATCAATAAATAAGCGTTTTGATTTTTAAATTATTTTTATATATTTACATTTATGGAAAAATTAATTTTATCGTATTTAAATGAAATTGAGAGTAAATATGAAATTGAGATACTATTGGCATGTGAAACAGGTTCAAGAGCATGGGGGTTTCCATCTCCTGATAGTGATTATGATGTAAGAATTATTTATAAACACAACGTAGACTGGTATTTATCTCTTTCTGAAAAAAAAGACTACATAGAATGGATGGCAGAAGGAAACATATTGGATATAACTGGATGGGATTTACGTAAAACATTAAGATTGTTATATAAATCAAATGCTTCTATATTAGAAAGAATACAGTCGCCAATAATTTATAAGCACAATGAGGAATTTTTAAGCCAAATTAATGAATTAGCTCAATCTTGTTTTTCACCAATAGCCACGTTCTATCATTATTTTGGTTTAGCAAAAAATACATTTTCAGATTTAGATGGATGTAAAGAACTTAAACTCAAAAAATTATTTTATGCACTTCGTGCAACATTAGCTTGTAATTGGATTATCCAAAAAGATTCAATTCCGCCAATTAGTTTTATTACAATGGTAAATGAATTAGCTTTCGATGAAAATATTAGAGCTGAAATTAAGAATCTCATTACATTGAAGCTTACTAAAGATGAATCTTATATTCACCAGGCTGACGAAAATATGCTTCAATTTATCAGAGAGAATTTAAATGCAGCTACAGCAGATGCTGCGAGATTGACAGGGGCTAAAAACAAACAAACAGATTTGGATCGATTTTTTAAAAATTGGATAAAATAGAAAAATGACCATTGACGATTTAAAATCCCAAAACTTAATTCTGTTTGAATGTATTAGCGGAAGTAAAGCGTATGGTTTGGATACTGCAACTTCAGATACGGATATTAAGGGTGTATTTTTATTGCCTAAAGAAGATTTTTACGGATTAAATTATATACCTCAGGTAAGTAATGAAACAAATGATATTGTTTATTATGAATTAGGAAGATACTTCGAATTATTACTACTGAACAACCCAAATATCTTGGAGCTTTTATCTACACCTGAAAATAAAATTCTTTATAAACATCCGTTTTTGAATGCAATAAATGCTGAGATGTTTCTCTCAAAATTGTGTTTTAATACCTTTGGACAATTTGCTATTTCTCAAATAAAAAAGGCAAAAGGACTTAATAAAAAAATTCTTAATCCAATTGAAGCAGAAAAAAAAAATATTCTCAACTTCTGTACAATAAACTATAATCAAGGCTCAATTAGTCTGAATAAATTTCTTGAAATAAAAAATTGGACTCAAAATAACTGTGGGTTAGTTAATATCCCAAACATGAAGAATGTGTATGGACTCTATTATTCAGATAAAATAAAATACAATGGAATAATTAGGGATGAAAATTCTAATGAAGTGCTTTTGTCTTCAATCCCAAAAGAAGAAAAACAAGAAGCGATTTTATATTTTAACAAAGAAGGTTACACCACTTATTGTAAAGAATATAAAGAGTATTGGAGTTGGGTAGGTAAAAGAAATACAACACGATATGAAAATACACTAAGTCATGGCAAAAACTATGACGCAAAAAATATGATGCATGTTTTAAGGTTATTAGATATGGCTATTGAAATTGCAAATGAAAAGAAAATATTTGTGAAGCGACCGAATAGAGATTTTTTATTAATGGTAAAATCGGGGGAGCTGGAGTATGATGAAATTATGGAAATGGCTAATAAAAAAAAGCAAGAAATGGAAATGGCATTTGAAAACTCTAGCCTTCCTGACATGCCGGATGTAACAATTTTAAAGAAAATATTAGTTGATTTAAGGTGTAAGTTTTATGCTTAATTGTGAGATATTATTATAGTTCTATAGTAAGAACTATTTCAATTTTGTTAAGCAGTATTATGAAATGGTTTTGCCTTTTCTTGTTATGATTGAATTTGGCATAAAAGCTAATTTATCTACAATGTTTAATGCGAAGTATTTAACAATTACAATGGAAATTAAAATTCTATTAACCTAAGTTCGGGATAATCATTTCAATTAATAAATAGTTGATTTTTTATGTAGAACCACCTCCTTTTAATTCCTCCACCTTGTTAA
>DAOQII010000171.1:0-5426 GCA_035339455.1 Chitinophagales bacterium | reverse complement strand
GTTTGAAACATCATTTTAGCACCCAAAATATCATTGCCAATGAAGCCCAGCACTTTCAGCAATTTATAAATGCGCTCGTTTGATTTTAAATCTAATGCAGCCACGATGGAAGTCTTCAAACTCTTCTTAAAAAAACCACCTTGGCTTAAACGCATGATAGTTACGAAAGAAGTTTTATCAACCGCATTAGGTGTAATTTGTAAAACGCTGTCGGTATTTCGGAGAATGTCTGCCAGGAAAAAGTATTCAGATTTCGCGGCACGTTGTGATGGAACGGAAATGCCTAAATATTTTTTGTCGTACACTCCGGCCCAACGATGGAAAGGCAGCATATCAATAGACAATCCGAGATAACCAACTGCTAATGCTGCTTCCAACCTTTTTTGCATTTGTTCCAGTTCTTGTTCATTTGCCTTAGGCTCAAGAAATGCCCGCTCTAAGCCCATCGCATCAATGCGCAAGTTGGAATGACCTAAAAATGTGGCTATATTGGGACCAAGCGGTAATGTTTCTAAGTGTTCGTAATATTCTTTTACATTCGTCCACTTGATATTGCCGATTATCCAGTCGCTCAAAATTTTTGCCGGAATATTTTCTACGCGGGCAAATAAATCCACGATTTCTTTATCTTTTCCAAGTGCGGCTGATAGTGAGCAATTGCCAAATACTACCGTCGTTACGCCATGTCGCACCGATTCATCTAAAGAGGGCATCACTTCTACTTCTGCATCATAATGTGTATGCAGGTCAATAAAACCCGGTGTAATCCAATGGTCAGTTGCATCAATTTCCTTTGCATGTTCAATAAAAGGGGCTTTATCTAAAACATCAGCTATGGTGTTGCCTTTTATGATGATGTCTTTTTTAATGCCTTTGTTACCCAATCCGTCAAAATAAATTCCGTTGCGTATGATAGTAGTTTGCATGATTCAATTTTTATTATCCCTGACAAGATACGCAAAGTATAAAAAAGAAAAAAGCGAGGGATTAACCTCGCATTTTTTAAGAAGTTGTTTTCAGGTGAAAGGCTATTTAAAGTTTTGTCCTTTGTTTTTATCATCAAGCGGTTTGTCATTTTGATGATTTTGTGAATTGCCATTGTACTGACCATGAAATCCACCTTTCTTTTTATGGTGGCCACCGTGGTGATGTTCATCTTGCCGATGTTGTCCGGAACATCCCTTGTTGTTTTGCCAGCAGTAATGATTTCCTTCATTGCCAAGATTAGGCATGTTGCCTTGAGGAGGTTTTGCAAATGCAGTAAACACACTTAAGCAAATTGCCATTAATAATAATTTTTTAGTTTGCATGATAATTAGTTTTTCTTAAGTTATGAAAATAGCATGCCAGATTTTTAAAAGATAGCTGAATACATGATAAACTAACATTTTTTAGAATTACAAGTTTGCAAGCATATTTCTATGCAGCCAAGCTGAAATCAGATTGATAAATACAACTGATTTTATCAAATGCAAATAAAAGAACAATGCTAAATCTTGTAATATTTATCACATGAAAATAAACATTAATGTGATTTATTGTATTAAGTTATTGAATGTTAAGTGGTTGTGTGTATTTTGATTGGATTTTAAACTAATTAGATTAAAATAGTAATATTTGGTATATTTTGATGTAGGTCAAATCCGAAAAACAGCTGAATATTACCGCTTACTAAGTAAAATGAACCACTTACTAAGTCATCTGATAGAGCACATAATAAAGTTATACTTTTAATCCATCATAACAAAGACAACTGAAGATTCTAAAGTCTTTAGACATAAATACCCAAAAAGCTGCTTCAAAAACAGCTTAAGCTAAAACCAAAAACTATCTAACTATGAGAAAACCATTGTGTTTCCTGACAGCAGTGTATTGCTTCAGTAAAGGAATCAAATTAAGATTCTTGAAAAAACATCAGCCTACTAATTGGCTCATTTCAGTATTTCTTATCCTCTTTGGATTAATGCATAGTACTTATGCATCTGCCCAAGTAACTGAATTTAAAAAACTAAGTGATGAAGACCAGCGGGTAAAGGATATCCTTCATCAATATGATCAAAAACTCTTCTTCACACAAAATAAAGGACAGTGGGATAATATGGTTCTATATAAGGTTGATTTTAAATTTGGTCAGGCAATTGCTACTCAGAACGGGATGCTCATGGGAACATACGACCCGAAATCAATGTCGGATATCTATGAATGGGCAGATAAAGGAGAAGAGAATATGCACAAAGGAATTCCATTTAATGAAGAAAAACCAGAACTAAAAGGGCATAACTGGTTAATGCATTTTTTACAAGCTTCTCCAAAAATGACAATAGAAGCAAAAGAGGCACATGAAGACAAGTTTAGTTATTTTATGGAAAGAGAGGAGTCCAAGTATGCAGCTTTGTCAAACAATTATCAGGAAATTTGGTATAAAAATGTATATGATAAAGTAGATGTCCGTTATTATCCTTCAGAAGAAGGCCATTTGGAATATGATATCATTTGTAAGCCCGGATTCAGTAAAGAACAAATTGCTGTTCAGTTTGATGGTATTGATAATATGGAAGTCGATGACAAGGGAAATCTTGTTTTGAAAACCAGTGTGCAGGATGTTCAACTTCCGGCCCCTTATGCATATCAAGTTATTAACGGAGTTAAAAATAAAATAGAAATATATTATACAATTGAAAAAAATGTCTTGACCTTTCAAATTGGTGTTTTTGATAAATCAGCACCATTAATTATTGACCCGATAGCATTGCGATGGGCAAGTTGGTTGACAAATAATTCTGCAGGAGATAACCATGGCCATGGTGTTTGGGTAGATGAAACGGATGGCGCAATATATGTATTAGCCCGTATTGTTGGTAATGGATTAATAACTTCGGTTGGCGCATATCAAACTTCCAGCGCAGGAAATCTGGATATAGTAGTAGGGAAATATTTGGAACCGTCAGCTGTGAATCAAAGCGGAACAAGAGTATGGCAAACTTATTTAGGAGGTAGTAGTGATGATAATCCTTATGCAATGGAAATGGGTGAAGACGGCAATATTTATATAACAGGTTATACAAATTCATCTAATTTCCCGTTGTTGGGAGGTACTGCTTTCAATGGTACGGGAGCAAGTTTAGATAACAGAAGTCAATCTGCCTCCAATATTTTTGTTACCAAAATCAATAAAGCAGGAAATTCAATTAAGAGTGCCGTAATAGGAGGAAATGGTGGAGGCGAGCAATCATATGATTTACGTACTACCAAAACAGATGTTTTAGTTTGTGGTCAAACTAACAGCACAAATCTTGCTACGCTATATCCGGGCTCGGGGGCTACTAATTCTAATGCCGGCGGAACAGATGTACTCATTTTTAAAATAAATCAAAATCTTACTGCCATCTCTTGGATGTCAAATTATGGCGGTTCTGGGGATGACAGGGCGAATATTATGCTTAGCAATCCTATTAATGGAGATATTTTTGTAGCAGGTCAGACAGCTTCATCTAATTTTCCTACCCTCAATGCCAGACAAACCTCCAGAGGTGGTTCTCAAGCCGGATTTTTGCAAAAGATAAGTTTGTCAGGTGTAACTGCCTGGAGATCCTATTTTAGCTCGGCAAGCAGTGCCAGCGCATCCATCTTGTGTATGGAATTTAATATGACAAAAGATAAACTATATTTCGGAGGGTTAACTACGGGATTGGCCGCTGCGAATATCTCTAGTTCAGGTGTTTACGATAATTCACTTAACGGAGGTACAGATTTATTTGTATGTCGAATGGATACAGGACAACTATTTAATATGTCAACTTATTTGGGAGGTACCTCATCTGAAGACAATATGATGGGTTTAAATACGGATGCTAATAATGATGTTTATGTTTTTGCTTATACGCCGAGTACTAATTTTCCTGTTACAGCAGACGCTTTGCAAAGCAGTAATCAAGGGCAATCCGATAAAACATTTTCAAAATTAAATGCAAATTTGAATGCATTATTATTCAGTACTTATTATGGAGGTACTTCAGAAGATTATGATCCGGTAGGAGAAAGAGGTATCAAGTTTGCAAATTGTAGAATATATACGTTAGTTACAGCACAATCAAACAATATACCACTTACACAAAATGCCTTAACAACTAATAAATTAAGTTCAACTTCAATTTATGAACCGGGTATAGTCATTTGGGCAAATCCTCCAGATCTGTTAGGAAATTCAATTACGCCAAACCAACAAATTTGCTTAGGGGCTACACCGGCTAATATGACTGGTTCTGTACCTGCTTATTCCGTTCCGACAATCGTTAGAAATGGAATCACTTATACTTACCCTCCTATCACAACACCGATTACATATCAATGGCAAATTAGTACGGATAGTATAAATTGGACAGATATTTCTGGAGCAACAGGACAAAATTTGAATGGCAATATGATTGGTCCGGTATTCCAAAATACTTATATCAGACGAATAATTAGTGGCGATGCATGTGTGCTAAGCGGTGCATCAGACCAAATTATATCGTTAAAAATTTTGGCACTTAGTGGTGCTGTTACTCCTGTCACTTGCGCACCAGACCGGAATGGTGCAATTAATCTGACAGTAACAAATGGAACAGTACCTTATTCTTATTTATGGAATGATGGAGTAATTACAAAAGACAGAAGTGGATTATCGGCAGGTACGTATAGTGTAACGGTAACTGATGCACACGGATGTAGTGCAGTTAAATCATTTGACGTAGTAAATTCGAGTACAAAACCAGAAATTGTTGCTACAGCCGTTCCGCCAATACTATGCAATGGACAATCTTCAATACTGAGTTTTAGTCCGGCAAATGACATACAAACAGTTAATTGGTATAATGGATGTGGTACTTTAGGAGCATTTCTTGGAAATGCGAATACAGTTACTGTCTCACCTTCTATAAATAGTCAATATAGTGTAATTGTACAATCAACCTCAGGTTGTAAAGATACTGCTTGTGTTTCTGTAATGATTGAAAACACACCGCCTTTAATAACTAATGTGCCTTCAAACTTAAATGTAAGTTGTTCAAGTGATGTGCCACAAGCTGATATAAGTACAATAACAGTTACAGATAATTCTTCGGGCAATATTACTGTAACAGTACAAGATGTAATCAGCAATCAAACTTGTGCAAATCGCTATACGATAACACGCACTTGGACAGCCACTGATGTATGTGGCAATTCATCAACTTCCACTCAGATAATAACAGTAGATGATCAAACTGCACCATCTATAACAGGCACACCACAAAATATAACGGTGACATGTGCAAGCGATGTACCCACAGCAACAATAAGCGCAGTAACGGCAACAGATAATTGTGCAGGAGCAGTAAGCATAACGGTACAGGATGCCATCAGCAATCAAACCTGTGCTAATCGCTATACGATAACACGCACTTGGA
>DAOQII010000170.1:0-5439 GCA_035339455.1 Chitinophagales bacterium | reverse complement strand
GCTCTACAAATCTGTTAAAGCCGATTTTTGATTTTCTTAATTTTTGTGAAGACATCGACAGACTCTAAATAGAGATCCTTGCTAGCCAACCTATCAAGGGCAATCGAATACACAAGTGGCGCAGCAAGTGCGACAGCACAAGGACATGCGACGATCAGTATGGTAGTCAGTACATTGAACGCCAGCTTATATTCATGGTGCAAAAGCCAGTAGGTACAGGAAATTAAAGCAATACCAAACACAATCCAGGTGAAATATTTGCCGATAAAATCAACATAAGAATCTTTGTATTCATCTGATTTTTTGAAAGCCGATTTATTCCATAAATTGGTTAGATAACTCTGGGTAACTTCTTTTACCACCATCAGCTCAATTTTACCCGGTATTTGTTTTCCGCCTGCATATATAATTTCACCAATTTGTTTATGTACGGGAATACTTTCGCCCGTTACAAAACTGTAATCAATTTCAGCATTTCCTTTAGTTAATATAGCATCAACAGGAATCAGCTCATTGGAAAATACTTCAAATACATCGCCGTATTTCAGCTTGTCTAATGTGGTTGGTGCGGAAAGATTGTCTTTTATTACATTGACGGTAATAGGGAAGAAGGATTTAAAATCACGATCAAAAGAAAGCGATTGGTAGGTTCTGTCCTGCAAAATCCGTCCGGTGAGCATAAATAAGACTATTCCGGTCATACTATCGAAATAGCCGGGACCGGTATTGGTATAAAGTTCATACAAACTTCTGACAAAAGTGATGATTATGGCCAAGGCAATCGGCACATCAATATTGAGGTATTTATTTTTAATACCTCCCCATGCCGTTTGAAAAAACTCAGTAGCTGAATAGAAAAAAACAGGTAGGGCTAAAATCAAATTTATCGTTCTGAAAATATGCTTATAGCCGTCTATTTCTTCGCCATTGATACTAAAATATTCGGGAAAACTCAACAGCATAATATTACCAAAACAAAAACCGGCAACACCAATTTTATATAGTCTGCTCTTATTATAAGTTGATACTTTGGTGTTGTTGATGGTATCAAATGAAATATAAGGCTCATAACCTATACCTGTGAGCAACTCTGCAACCTGACGAACCGTGATTGTTTCTTTGTGCAATACGATAAAAACTTCTTTTTTTTCAAAATCTACTTTGGAAGTCACGATACCCTTATTGATCGTATGCAGATTTTCTAAAAGCCATAAACAAGAGCTGCAATGCATTTGTGGCAAATACAAGGTAAGATGAATTTGTTTTTCATCTTGAAACTGAATAATTTTTTGAAGAATTTGTTCATCATCTAAATATGCAAACTTATCCTTGCGAACCTCAATCTTTTGTGAAGTACCCGGATGTTCATTGATGTCATAATACGTACAAAGCCCGTTATTATTTAAAATTTCGTAAACAGTCTTACATCCGTTACAGCAAAAATATTTTTCTTGAAGGTGAATGGATTTTGTGGTGCATTCATCGCCGCAATGGAAGCAGTTGAGTTTAGCGGTCGATAAATCTGGTTTGGCATTACTCATGCAACATTGGTTTTTGCAGAATGAAGTTTTCTTTGATATAAATGACTTCCTGAATCTGTTCTTCGAGTTCTAACAATTCTATACAGCAAAATTTATAGGTTTTACTCCATTCCGGCTGTTGGATATAGTTATTAGTAAGGTTTCTTATTTTTTGAAGGATATCAATAATGCGTTTGTGTGCTTGTAAGCTGGATACAAAACTAGGTTGGTTTTCATTATTACTAATCAAAGGAAAAATAATGCGTGTATCTCTACGAATCAACTGTAATACCTCTTCTTTTAGTTTTTTAAACAATAAGACTAACAAGTGTTCGGTTTCGATATACAGATGTTCGTCATGCAGTTCCTGAAAATAAACGAGTGCCGCCTCAAACTGGTGTTTGATATGTTCAAAATGCTTATGCTCCAGATAATGACAAAGTTCATCCGGAGTATATTTTGTAAAATCCAAAGTAGAAGCTACTTGCACTATACTTATTTTAGGTAAAAGTAAGTAGCGAAGTAATTAGTTGTAATTGAGTTACATCAATGGAAAACATGATTTTTATCAGTTTTTTGAGTAAAAAATGTAATCCTGTTTCAGGATGAGACAGTAAGCTGTTTCAAGAAATGAAATATTTGCCGGGTATATAAAAAAAAAGGTTACACCTTGTGCAACCTTTATATTGTAATTTAAGCTGAAAATTATTTAGCACCTACTTTAATAACTTTATTGAATACATTTGACATTGCCATTTCTTTTAGTACAAATGTTTTTCCATCACTGGAAACATTTACTTTCATCCATCCGTACTTAAAACTGCTTCCCGAACCTTGTCTGAAAGCAACAAACTTATCGCCTTGGCCATTGATACCATGACTGGCTCCGGGCGCAGGGACATTATCCTTTACGAAAAAGTAGCCATCATCATTATCACTACCATCCAACCAAGCAGCAGAAGCAGTATCAATAGTTGCACCTTCATTAAGGATTGGTAAAAAATCCCAAGTTGTACCGTTCACCGTAACATCATTATCTTTTTGAAAGTAAGAATTGCCATCAAAATCAATATATACTACATCATCACTATAATATTTCCCAACAATAAGATCTATCTCGTTGCCTAATAAAGTTGTAGAGCTGTCTATAGCTCCTGAGGGTGCAGTAAGGCTAAGATTAGGTGTAATAACATCAATTTCCGGATCATCTGAAATTGCCTTGTCTTTTTTACAACTAATTGGAAGCACTGCTGCTGCTGCTAATGCCATGGCTGAGTAGCCTGCGATTTTTTTTGTGTTTGTTTTCATAATTTGAGTTTATAAAGTTAATTTGAGTTTTATAAAGTTAAACATTTTTTTTATTTCTATAAAGGCTTTTGTCAATTTTTAATATCATTTTTTCAAGATCTAATGGAATAGCTAAAAAATCGGATATAGCAGCTGTAATTTCAATGCTGTCTTCTATAAGTTCATTGTAATTTATATACAATACGTCTACGTTTAGTTTATCTTCGAGCCATTCTTTGGTTTTGAGTTCATTTCTTTTAAAATTTTGTTCCAGTGAAATATGTATTGTGTTTTCTGGAAGTTTTCCCAAATGTTGCAGCATTTTAGTTTGAGAATTTAACACTTCATCCAACTCTCTTTCCATATAAATAATTTTATATTTATACTGCATTGGAATAAATGGCAAAAGATGAGAAACAATTTTTACTGTTTTGCCAACAGCCTCACCCAGCCATTTATTATTTTTTTGAATAGATTTTACAGCATCGTGTTCATAATATCCTTTTGGGTTATTTTCATCTGCCTTTCGGTTTTCATCGGTATAAATTGATAATCCTCCGGCTTCCAGCATTTGCATCATTAAAGACGTACCACTTCTTGGTAATCCTGAAACGATATAAATAACTGGCGAGTTTTCATAAATATCATCTTTGAAAATTTCATTTAATCTTGCTTCATTTTTCAAATCATCCCTATAAATTTCTTTTAATCTTTTGCGTGCTTTATACATTCGTGGCGACATCCTGATTGCAACTTCAAAAGCCTGAGTAGCTTCTTCTATATACTTTTCTTTATAAAAAGCCTCACCTAAATAATAATGTGCAATTGGATTAAAATATAAAAGTCCAATCGAATCTAAAAATTTATCTATGGCGATTGAATAATCTTCCTTAAAATAATAACACAGTCCAATCTGGTAATAAGCATGGCTATTTTGAGCATTTAATACAATTTCATTTTCGTAAACGGAAATAGCCTTATCATAATTCTTCGTTTTGAAATAAGCATCTGCTAAAGGAAGCTTAGAGTCGGTCATTTTTGCATGCTTATAAATGCTTTCCAGTATAGATAATGCCTTACTGTATTTTTTTTCTTGCATGAACAAAGCTGCTTCTATTTGTAAGAGTGTATTTTCTGAAATAATATCGGATGTTTTTTTGGTTTTATTATTTTCATCTGCTTTCTGTTCTGCTTCATTTGATTCTTTCAGTGTTTTCAAATCATGGTAAATTTCCCAGGCTCTTTCCGTATGGTTGATATTTAACAGACATTCTAAAAGATATTTAGCAAAACGTAATTTTACAGGTTTTTGTATATAAATTTCTTCTAAAATATCAATAGCTTGAGAATATTGAAAGGCATTGTTATACGAACGGGCTAAATAAAATTTATTCTCAAGCAGATTGTTATTAAAGTTTACGTCATCATTGCTTGATTCTCCGGGGGCTTCTATGTATCCCAAGTCTGCCAGTTGTTTCAGCGCTTTGTCATCCTTAACTTCATAGCTGTTTTCATTCAAATCTTTAGGATGTTGTCCTGTATTGCCTTCTACAAACTCCCAACTGGGTATAACCTTAGATTTTACTGCATGATCAAAAATAGTATTCAAAGGTTTGCCATCCATATCAGCACCAACAGGCAGGTTGAAAATCTGTAAAATTGTTGGCGTAATATCCAGCACTGAAGCTCCATATACACGTTCATCTTTCTTTATTCCAGGACCTTTTGCAACAAAAATACCATAAGGTGAATGCTCTAAAGCAATTGCTGCCGGTTCTTTAGGCAAGGATTTAGGGCGCAGATGATCGGAATGAAATCCATGATCTGATAACAAAATTACTGTTGTATCCTCATCTATTAATTGCAGTGTTCTGTCTAAGCACATATCCATAAAACGATAAATACCATTAACTACATCTTTATAGATATCAAAATAATGCTGCGGAATGTGATCCATTTTGGGTGGATGAAATTTCATAAATCCATGCGCTATCAAATCTGGTGCTTCGTAATAAACGCCAAAGAAATCCCATTCTTTGTCATTCTCGAGTAAATATGTAAATGCATTATGGATAGAGGCAGTTTCAGCAATGTTTTTGGCTAATTTTAATAAAGAGGCATCTTTCTCCTGATTGATTTCATTTATTTTTGGCACAAAAGGCAATAAATGATTTGGTGTCAATTCTGTAGGATGAACACGCAATGATGCATAAAAATCATGCATATTTTCCGGATAAACACAGCCTTTTTTCAATTCCCAATGTTCAGCATCTTCCGCAAAATTGGCTGTCTGGTAAAAATTGGAAATAATTGTACCATTTACAGGTTCTGCCGGATGTGATGGCCACCAGCTGATGACGTTACATTTCTTATCGTTTTGATTTAGAATATTCCAGATGGCCTTCACTTTTCTGGAGGTGATATGTGTCTGCCGTAAGTTTTTTCCACTTTGATCCGGTTCTAGAAATCCCAAAATACCGTGTTTATGAGGACGCATACCGGTTGCAATAGAGGTCCACAACATGGGAGAAAGTGGAGGGTCAATAGTTGCAATATTGCCACAAACTCCATTTTCTACCAATGATTGTAGTGCAGGCATTTCACCGGCATCCATTAAAGGATTGATTATTTT
>DAOQII010000169.1:0-5456 GCA_035339455.1 Chitinophagales bacterium | reverse complement strand
GATAATTTCTTGCCCAAAAATGCACAACCTACCTGCGAGACTTTAGTTGTGGCAATCTGGAATGAATTGCATCCCATACTTACTGAAAAAGGATGCATTTTGCATGCTGTTAAAATTCAGGAGACCGAACATATTACAGCTGAATATTTTGGCGAATAAAGCAACTATACATTTTACTATAAAACATTTTGACGAGTTGTCGTCAAAAGAAGTTTACGAATTATTACTACTTAGAGAAGAAGTTTTTCAGCTCGAACAAAATTGCTTGTACAAAGATATTGACGGCAAAGACATTTATTGTTATCATGTTTTGTTGTATGTGAATGAAGAATTAGCGGCATATACACGCATTGTTCCCGAGGGCATTTCTTACCGGGATTTTGTTTCCATAGGTCGTGTGGTGTCATCATCAAAATGGCGAAATGAAGGCATGGGAAGAAATGTCATGCAAAAAACGATGGAGGTAATGGACGAATTATTCCCGAATCAAGATATAAAAATATCGGCACAAGCCTACTTGCAAAAGTTTTATGAAGATTTCGGATTTGTAAAAATCAGTGAGCCCTATTTAGAAGACGATATTCCACATATTGCAATGGTGTATAAAAAGTAATTGTACATTACTTGCTTCAGGTTTGTTAGTAATAATAACCACCCCCTTTAATTCCCCCTCCTTAGAAAAGGAGGGGGCAGGGGTAGGTAGAATAATTTCTTCTGTATTAACTCAAAAGGCTATTGAATTTTTCCTCAATCTCAAATAGTGGAAATTGTGCAAAGGTCGTTTTCATCATCGCTTTTATTTCCATTGTATTCAGGTTGCCGATACTGCCTTCGTGTGTATGGTTCAATTTTCGTTTGGGTTTGAATTTACCCTGTTCCACATCCAAACCTACTTTAATATAAGCATCTCTGAATGACATTCCCTTTAGTACCAGTTCATTCACCGTTTCCACTGTAAACAAATAATCGTAGAATTTGTCATTCAAAATGTTTTTGCTTACCTGAATATGATTGAGCATAAAATTAGTCATATCTAGGCATTCCGTTATCTCATCAAATGCCGCTAAATAGTCTGTTTTTAAGATTTGAAAATCTCGATGATAACCTGAGGGCAGATTGTTGATAATGGTTTGCACTTGATTGGGTAAAGTCTGTATTTTATTGCACCGTGCACGTATTAGCTCCCAAACATCCGGATTCTTTTTATGTGGCATAATTGATGAGCCTGTGGTCAGTTCATCCGGAAACGAAATAAAACCAAAATGCTGATTCATAAATAAACAACAATCCATGGCCAGTTTGCTTAAAGTGGAAGCTACTGCAGCAATAGCTGTCAGTACCGTTTTTTCCATTTTGCCTCTGTTCATTTGTGCATAAACGGAATTATAATTCAGTTCTTGAAAGCCTAATAAGGCCGTAGTTGTTTTTCTTTTTAGCGGAAATGAACCGCCATAACCGGCACCCGATCCTAGCGGATTTTTATTGCAAAGCAAAAAGGCGGAATATAGTTGTTGTACATCATCTACTAAACTTTCAGCATAAGCTCCAAACCATAGCCCAAATGAAGATGGCATAGCCAACTGTAAGTGTGTATAGCCGGGCATTAAATTATTTTTGTGCTTTTCGCTGAGTTCACAAAGTGTATTGAATAAAGTAATGGTCTCAAGTGCAATCTGCAACAGGGCATCTCTCGAATACAATTTCAAATCTAATAAAACCTGATCATTCCGGCTTCTGCCCGAATGTATTTTTTTTCCGACATCACCTAATTGCTGAGTGAGTCTGAATTCTATTTCTGAGTGAATGTCTTCGCATGTATCCGAAATACTAAAATCTCCTTCAGTGATTTCGTGGTAAATGGCTTGTAATGCTTTTTTAATGGCTTGATATTCCATTTTAGTAAGCAATTTGATATCATTCAACATTTTGCAATGTGCCAGTGAACCTAATACATCATATTTTGCCAGTTTCAGGTCGGCTTCTCTGTCGTTGCCTACCGTAAATTTTTCTACTTTCTGACTGAGTTCATTCGTGCCGGAAGCTTTTTTTTGCCATATTTTTGCCATGGCTAAATATACAAAATTCGCAAAAGAGAGCTACTATGTAAATGGAAAATGATTAGTACAATTTTCTGTTAAACCTATTTTAATTTTTATGCAATTATTGAAGTGAGGAATGAACCGTGAAGTTGACTAATAAAATTGATTTCTGAATCATAACATGCTGAAAAATAGTTGATGCAAACTTTATTTCTGACTTTCGAGAAATCTGTAACGGATTTATTCAAAATAATTTTTAAGTAAAATCGTATCATGAAGTCACGTTTGCGAGTTAGCCGTAAAAAAGTAGTCAATACGCATTTTTTTTAGAAAATATTTTTGTTGTGAAGCAGAATTATTTCTAATTTACAGCCAACTATGTCCATCAATTTTCAAAAAATTCCTTCTCCCTGTTATGTCTTGTCTGAAGAATTGCTATTAAACAATTTACGCAAGCTACATACATTTCAGCAAGATGCAGGTGTACACATTATTTGCGCTTTGAAAGGATTTTCCTTTCATGCAGTGTTTCCATTAGTTAGACAATACTTGCATGGTGCCACGGCAAGCTCGTTGCATGAAGCCATGCTGGTCTATGAAAAAATGGGCTTAAAAGCACACACTTACTGCCCGATATATCTGCCTAAAGAATTTGATGCCATACAAAATATATCCAGTCATATCACATTCAATTCTTTATCTCAATTAGAACAATATCGCTCTCATATGAGAACGGATATCAGCTATGGAATTCGTGTAAACCCGGGTTATTCTGAAATAAAAACAGATTTATATAATCCGGCATCTCCAAACTCCCGACTTGGCATACCTTTGGAACAATTGGGTGATGCTTTACCCGATGGTATAGACGGCTTGCATTTTCATGCCATGTGTGAAAATAATTCGTATACACTGGAGCGTTTGCTGGATACTTTTTCTAAAAAATATCATAAATATATTCTGCAAGCGAAATGGATAAATATGGGTGGTGGACATCTTATCACTCACAGAGAATATGATATTGCTCATGGTATCCGTGTGTTGAAGGATTTCAAGGCAAAATACCCACATTTACAAGACATTATTTTAGAACCGGGAAGCGCCATTGGGTGGAAAACCGGATATTTGGTATCAACTATAATAGATATAGTGCCAAATGGGAAAATACCGACTGCTATGCTTGATGTGTCATTTACATGTCATATGCCGGACTGTCTGGAAATGCCCTATCAGCCTAAAGTACTTGGTGAAACAGAAAATGGCAAGTTTGAATATAATTTAGGCGGAATGAGTTGTTTGGCGGGCGATGTAATGGGAACATGGAAATTTGATACGGAGTTAAAAGTAGAGGACAGGATTGTGTTTGATGACATGATACATTATACTATGGTAAAAACTACTACTTTTAACGGAATTAATCTTCCGGATATCGGCATTTGGAAAACAGATGACAGCTTTGAGTTACTGGAAACATACGGCTACGAAGATTATAAGAAAAGATTGAGTTAATTGAATATAGGAATATGCAAAATTTTTTTGATTCTTTATATAAAAAAGCCGAACAGACAATAACCTCTGGTACGGCAATATCAGAATTGATTGACGAGGTGTTTTTAAAAATAGGAGAGGCCTCAGAATCTTTCTATAAAATACAAGATACTGTTTTGGCAATGGCTAGGATGCTCCGTTCCTGGTTTAATGGAGACTATAAAAACATATCAGCCAAATCGATAATTGCAGTTGTTGCAGCATTGATTTATTTCGTAAATCCATTCGATTTGATACCTGATTTTATACCTTTAATCGGTCAAATAGATGATATCTTGATTTTGGGCTATTTAATTAAAATTGTCAATAAAGAAATCGAAAGATTTATGACATGGGAAGAAAATCAATCCGCAGTTAAATGAAAAATGAAAAACAAATCAGTTTTTTGTCGGGACTAATTCATCGGTATTTTCCCGAAACGGAAATAAGAGTTGCGGCTCTTTTAGCAGACTCAAAAGTACTGGAGTTTTTTTCAAAACGCATTTATGCAAAAATAGATTCTTCTGTTCAGTTTTATGCGGATAATGCCGAGCGGTTAACCTACTTGATTGAAATTATAGGAGCCTGGCAGCAAAAAGAATATACCGATATTCATGTCTCAAAATTATTTGTCGGTGGATTTGTACTTGTTTATACAGCTAGTCCAATAGATATCATTCCCGATTTTATTCCATTCATAGGTCGCTTAGACGATAAACTATTCTTGAATAAATTGATGAATATCTTTGATGATGAAATTGAAAAGTACAAAGAATTTAAATTCCGTCAAGAAAAGTAGTTGTTGAGTTAAGTGAGATTAATTCATTTATATTTATCTCATCGTCATTCTGCGTTCACTGTCGAGTTTTAATGCAGTTGCAATCATAAATGAAAATGAAATCAAAGACGAGCCTCCGTAGCTCATAAATGGCAAAGGAATTCCTATCACGGGCAATAAGCCGATGGTCATAGCAATATTAATTGTGAAATGCGCAAAAATAATAGCGACTACTGAATAAATATATACTCTCCCGTAAGCACTTCGCTGGCGGTTGGCCAATATCAAAAGTTGCTGCATCATGGTTACAAACAAGCCAATTAGTATGATGGAACCTACAAATCCGAATTCTTCTCCAACAGCCGAAAAAATAAAATCTGTAGATGTTTCCGGTACATAGTTATAACGTGTTTGTGTACCATGCAAAGGACCCTTTCCAAAAATTCCGCCTGAGCCAATAGCAATTTTCGATTGATTTAAATTGAACGCTATACCACGCTTAGCTTCTTTAGAAATTTCTTTACCCAAAATAACATTGATACGGTCGCGCTGGTGTTTTTCCAGTAAGTTATTAAACACCAAACTAACAGATGCCGAGAGTATGCAAGCCGATATAGTAATAATGCCAATCAATTTTACCATGTTTTTGTTTAACCAATTCCAATAAATAAGAATTGCCCCAATTGCCAAGCAAATGCCAATGATGATATACTTATTGACGACTAAAGAGAGTACAGCTATGCCAATTGCCAACAGACCCAAATAGATAAAGACATCAGATAATCCCTCGCGGTTGAATACAAAGATGAAGGATAAAAAAACTAAACACGAGCCTGCGTCACCTTGTGCAGCTACTAATAATAAAGGCAAACCAACAATAGCATAGGCAATAAGATGTTCGCGCGGTGTAACAAAGCGCATATTAGGCGTGTCAAAATATTTGGCTAAAGCCATTGCTGTGGCAAATTTGGCAAACTCGGTGGGTTGCAACTTGAAAAATCCCAGATTTATCCAGTTTTGGTCTCCTTTAGTTTTTTGTCCGACAAATAATACCAGCAATAACAGAAAACAAACGAAAACATACATCGGGTAAGAAATAAACTGAATAAACA
>DAOQII010000168.1:0-5459 GCA_035339455.1 Chitinophagales bacterium | reverse complement strand
CAAGAATCAAGAACCAAGATTGTAATGAGTAGTAAGTAGTAAGTAGTGAGTATTAAGTATTAAGTAGCAAGTAGTGAGATTTATTCTACAATAACTAACTCAACACAAATAACAAATAACAAATAACAAATAACAAATAACAAATAACTAATTACTAATCACCAATAACTAATATCATGAACGAATTTAATGGAGAAATTAAAAAGATGATGATCATCTTGTCTAAAGCCACTTTAGAAAATGTATATGCCGCATTTGTGCTAGCCAACGGTGCTCGCATGGAAGGCATAGAAGCCGAACTGTTTTTTACCTTTTTCGGGCTGGAAGCCATACACAAAGAAAAATTAGAAGGTTTGCATATTGCTACAGTGGGCAACCCTGCCATGCACATGCCTACTATGCTGGGCGGTTTGCCGGGTATGGAATCACTGGCAACCTATATGATGAAAAAAGAGATGGATAAATTGGATATGCCGGGCGTAAAAGAATTTCTGGAAATTTTATCAGCATCAGGTTGTAAGCTATGGGCTTGTAAATTAGCGATGGATATGTTCCACTACAAAAAAGAAGACCTGATAGATGAATTAGATGGCGTATTAACCGTTGGCGATTTTTACGGAAGAGCTAAAGGTTTGGGTACACACATGTTGTTTATCTAAAAGAAATTAAAAGCCATTCTTTTGCAAACTATTTTCAAATTTTATGCAATAGCTATATTTCAGCTTCTACATAAAAATACATATAACCTGTCGTTTTCTTATTCTTATTTAGTACAAACTTTACTCGAATAAGTACTTCATCATTTTTATAAATATATTTCAGGTAATTAATAAAATTGTAGGAATCTAATCTGAATTCAGGAGTAACATTATTTGTATTTTCATCTATACTTGTTTCGGTTACGGTGAGCGGTTCAGCATATTCTTCTGTATCAAATTTGTCTGAATTATGGAAAGAATTTAAGATTACTATTCCAGTATCTATCCAAGAAGAATATGAATAATCAAATGAGTTTGTGGTATCAATAGTATTCGTTTTCGGAATAAAATGGTAAATAGAGATACTACTATCAATTTTCACCCATGGAAGCGAGTCGAAATATTTTTTATAAATTTCATTATACGTTTTTTCAAGTAACAACATGTTTTTTTTATACGCTGAATTCAAGTAATAAACGCAATTTTGTTAAGAATAATTTTTACGGGTAAAATAATGTAAATTATTTTTTACTCAGTTCAAACTCCTGCATGGCATTTACCAGTACTCGCACACTGTCTATCGGCAATGCATTATAACAAGATGCCCTAAACCCGCCTACCGTGCGGTAGCCTTTTATGCCATGTATCTGGTAAGGTTTTACAAAGTCTAAAAATGCCGTTTCATCTTCCGGATTTTCTGCTACAAAAGTAATGTTCATTCGACTGCGGTCTTCAACTACAGAGTGTCCTCTAAACAAAGGATTGCGGTCTATTTCTGTATACAATAAATCGGCTTTCTCTTTATTGCGCACTTCCATTTCAGTTAGTCCACCCAGCTTTTTCAACCATCGTAAGGTTAATAAACACGTATAAATAGCAAATACCGGAGGTGTGTTATAAAGCGAATTGTTTTTGGCGTAAACATCATAATTCCACATAGAAGACATAGACCGAACATTTTTTCCCAGCATATCTTTGCGCACTATCACTAACGTAATCCCAGCTATACCTAAATTTTTCTGTGCGCCGGCATATATCAAAGCATATTTTGAAACATCCACCGGGCGGCTGAATATATCGGAACTCATATCGGCTACCAATGGTACCGGCGAGTCTATATCCTGAAACAGCTCCGTACCATAAATAGTATTGTTTGAGGTAATGTGGAAATAAGCGGCCTGTTTATCAATGGTGTATTCTTTCGGAATAAAATTAAATCCACTTGCTTTAGAAGAAGCCACCACTTCCGTTTGTCCGTAAAGGCGTGCTTCAGCCTCCGCCTTAGCAGCCCAAACTCCCGTTTCTAAATAGCAGGCTTTGCCGTCAGACGGCAAGAGATTGTAAGGCACCATAGCAAATTGCATATTGGCACCGCCTTGAATAAACAAAATTTCATAATCATTTGGCACTTTCAACAATTCCCGAATCAGCGAAACCATTTCTTCCATAATGGCATCAAATTCCTTGCTTCGATGCGATATCTCCAGTAAGGATAATCCTATGTTTTCATATTCTACACATGCTTGTGCAGCTTGCTCAAAAACCTCTTGTGGCATTATAGAAGGTCCCGCACCGAAATTGTGTTTTTTCATACCTTAATTTTCTATAACGAAAATAACGCATTCGATTATAGCATTACATTAAAGTAGTGTGAAGAATACGTTTAAATGTACCGAATATGGAATTTGAGCCGGACGATTTTTAAATACCTACATGCAGGCATCATTAAGAAGATTAATAGTTTAAGGAAATAAAGCACATCTTATTCCCGATTTATGCAGAATCGTATATTAACTAAATTATAACTCGTGATAAAAATGCAAAAAATATAGTTTTTTTTTACCATTTTTGCACTATAAAATATTCGTAACTAATGAGAAAAGCTGATATTATAACAACAATTTCTGAGAAAACAGGTGTGCCAAAAGTGGATGTACTCGTTACTATGGAAGCATTTTTTAAAGAAGTGAAAGATACGTTGGCTGAAGGTGAAAATTTATATGTTCGTGGCTTCGGCAGCTTTATCGTTAAAACCCGCAAAGCCAAAATAGGTAGAAATATTAAAAAGAATATTGCTATCGAAATTCCGGAGCACCAAATTCCGGCTTTTAAACCCTCTAAAGTATTCGTAGAGATGATTAAAGAACAAAGTGCTAAGCGTCTAAGCGATAAGGCATAATCAAAATCTTGTTGTGAAGAAACAGTATCTGGTAGCGACAGGAAGTATTTTACTGATAGGTCTTCTGTTCTTTTTTGGAAAAACAAAAAAACCTGCCTCCTCAATGGGGCAAACGTCAAATATTGCTTCCGGTTCTATTTCATTTGAAGAATATGAAATGCAAAAAGCTGATAAGCTGGTTTCTACGGATAAAAAAAACTGGGAAGACCTCCACTCTATTTATAAAGAAACCAAAGAAAGCGACACAGCCAACTACCTCAAAATTTGTTCGGACTTGTCACTTTTCTGGAAAAGTCAGCAAAATGGCAGCTTGTATGCCTATTATAATTATCAGCGTCAAACATCAGTTAACACTGCAAAATCATGGATGGATGCGGGAGATGTACTGCTTTCTGTTTATAAAAACAATCCGGACAGCTTAATTTCAAATAATTTGCTTACCTTTGCGCTCCGTTCTTTAGAAAACGCTTCAGCAAAGGATCCTCAAAACATAAGTTTAAAGATTCAAATAGCTGAAATCTATGTACAGACGGCTGAACCGATGAAAGGCATCACGATGTTGCGTACATTGGGTGACAGCTTGCCTGACAATATGGATGTGCAAATGTCATTAGCCAGATTGAGTATTCAGTCCGGGCAACTAGAAAAAGCTAAAGAACGCCTGCAGAAAATTCTGCAACACCAGCCTCAAAATACAGAAGCACTGTATTTTATGGCTATCACCGAAGCTCAAATGGGGCATACAGATGAAGCAGTACGCTTGCTGGAACTCTGTAAAACGTTGGTGAATAATGATGAATTCAGCAATGAGATTAATAACCTCATTCAGGAAATAAAAAATAAAAAAGTATAAATTATGCCTTGCGGAAAAAAAAGAAAACGTCACAAAATCGCGACGCACAAAAGAAAAAAACGACTGAGAAAAAATCGTCACAAAAAGAAGTAAAACATTAACCGTTGCTTATTTGCAATATAGCAATAGGCAACTAATGACTTTCAACTACGATGAATAAAGAATTAGTAATACATGCTAATTCAAAAGGTGTTGAAATTGCGCTTCTTGAAAACAAAAAATTAGTCGAATATCATTTAGAATCCTATGAAAAGGAAGGGTTCGGTGTAGGTGATATTTATCTCGGCAGAGTAAAGAAATTAAATCCGGGATTAAATGCCGCATTTGTTGACATTGGTCACGATAAAGATGCGTTTATTCATTACAGCGACCTGAGTCCTTATCTGAGAACCTTGCGCAAATTCAGTTCGGCAGCCTTTCAAGGCGAACAGTTTCATCTTTTGAATCAACTCGAATATGAACTGCCCATCGATAAAAACGGGCAGATTCAAGACGTTTTGGAAAAAAACGACATTCTTATTTTTCAAATTTCCAAAGAAGCTATATCTACAAAAGGGCCACGTCTGACTTGCGAACTTTCTATTGCCGGCAGATACATCGTGCTTACTCCATTTGGAAATGGAATCGGCATTTCGAAAAGAATAGAAGTTAAAGAAGAACGAGAACGACTGATTCAGCTAATTCAAAAATTTAAGCCTGCAAATTTCGGCATCGTAGTGCGCACAAATGCGGAAGGATTGAGCGAAGATGAGTTGAAACGGGATATCGAAGTATTGTTGGACAAATGGAAGATAATGACTACAAATTGTCATTTAAAGAATCCACCTCATTTGTTATTAAAAGAAATGAACAAATCCTTTTCTTTAGTCAGAGATTTGGTAAATGATAGTTTTGAAAATATCGTAACGGATAGCGAAAGCATTTATGCCGACTTGAAAGCCTTTATTAAGGAACATGCTCCGGAGCAAAAATCCATACTAAACCATTATAAAGATACGACACCGCTATTTGAAACATATGAAGTAAGCCGGCAAGTAAAAACGGCATTCGGGAAAATAGTTACCCTGAAATCAGGTGCCTACATTATTTTGGAGCATACCGAAGCCATGCATGTTATAGATGTAAACAGCGGACCAAAAATCAGAAAAGATATTCCACAGGATGAACAAGCATTTAATATCAATTGTGATGCGGCTCGTGAAATTGCTCGTCAGATGCGTTTGCGTGATATTGGTGGAATCATTGTGATTGACTTTATAGATATGAAATCGAGTGAATTGCGTCACAAACTTTTTGAAGTGATGCACGAAGCCATGAAGCCTGATAAAGCCAAGCATGTTTTATTGCCACTCAGTAAATTTGGGTTGATGGAAATTACCCGTCAGCGCATGAAACAGCAAATCAGTATTGATACCACAGAACCATTGCTTACCAATCAGAAATTCAAGATAGACCAACCCTTGCAGATTATTGATGCAATTAAAACAGACTTGCGAAACTTAAAAGAAAAAAAGGAAAAACGTTTTGTTCTTTTTGTTCATCCTTTTATTTATGCCTACCTCAATAAAGGTAAAGTTCCGTTTCGTATGCGTTCATATGTAAAATATGGCAAGTGGGTCAAACTCATCCAAGACTCTGCTTTAACACTAAGCGAATACAAAATTGAGGCTTATTAACCTGAGTTCGGGATAAGCATTTCAATTAAAAAATAGTTGATTTTTTATGTAGA
>DAOQII010000167.1:0-5462 GCA_035339455.1 Chitinophagales bacterium | reverse complement strand
AATCCCCACCGATTAGATTTTTTAACTGCTGATTATTACTTAACAGAGTATCCTCAATTTTACAAAATCTATCCCTTAAATCTCTTTACCAAAGTAAATTGATTTTTGTTGTGCTATTTCGTAATTTTAATGTATGAATACGTTCTCATCTGAAGCTGTCAGTGATGATATGCGCACCAAAATCATTCGCAAAGAAATTCAACATGCAAGCAAAGAAGCACGTGCGAAATATGCATTCTTAAAACATCAAAATACAATTGGCTTTGCCATATTTATTATTTCTTGTCTGATGATTGTAGTCGGGGCATTTTTTTATTTGCAACATAAAACAAACTGGCTGTTGCTTGCATTTTGGATAGCCTTTTGGACATCCATATTACATGAATTGGAACACGATTTAATTCATTTCATGTATTTCAAGAAAAATAAATTAATGCAGGATGTAATGATGCTTGGTGTTTGGATTTTCAGACCTATGACTATCAACCCGTGGTATAGACGCGAGTTGCATTTTCATCATCACAGAACTTCGGGTACTAAAACTGACGTGGAAGAACGCGGTGTAACCAATGGTGAAAAGTGGGGATTGAAACGACTACTGACAACAGCAGATATTTTATTCGGCGGTATCGTGCGGGCTCATACCTTGAAACGAGATATTATTGATGCCGTGAAATCCGGGGAACTAGAAAAGAAACAAGCGCTGGAATTTAAAAAAATCAATCTCTATGGCATGTTGCCTTTCACGTTGCTTTTATACTTTATCTGGTATTTCTTTTTAATACACTATGGCATCCATTATTTTACAAAATCAGTAGGCATTCCTTATCAAAGTCCCACATGGATAAATGCCCAATTTGTTTGGATAAATCCATTGGTTGCCATCCTCATATTTCCGAATTTATTACGCATGTTTTGTCTTCATTTTATCACATCCAACATGCACTATTATGGCGATGTAGAGCCGGGAAACGTGATGCAGCAAACACAAATTTTGAACAAATGGTATTTTTTGCCATTTCAGTTATTCTGTTTTAATTTCGGCAGTACGCATGCCATTCATCATTTCGTGGTGAGTGAAACTTTTTACATTCGGCAATTAACTGCTTCACGAGCACATAAAATCATGAAAGCCCAAGGCGTTCGCTTTAATGATCTTGGTACTTTCAGACGTGCGAACCGTTTTCACTAAAATTCAATTATTTTTACAAGATGAAAAACCAATTCTGCTTCCTATTGGGGATTTCTTTACTCATTGCCTGTCATACACAAAGTAAAGCACAAACTACAGGTTGTCAAGGCACAGAATTTCGTCAGTTTGATTTTTGGCTGGGCAACTGGGATGTATACAATTCTGCCGGAAAAAAAGTAGGTGAGAATAAAGTAGTGCTGATGCAAGACAGTTGTGTGATACAAGAAAACTGGACATCAGGAAATCAAACCGGAACAAGTTATTCCTATTACAATACAAGTAACAAGACGTGGAGTCAAGTTTATATTGATAATACAGGAAATATACTGGAGTTGAAAGGGAAATATAAAAATGGAAAAATGATTTTAAGGAGCAAGCCTGCTATAAATCCCAAAAGCAAAAAATCAACTCAAAATGTCATTACTTGGTTTCAAGACGACTCCGGTTTTGTACATCAAAAATGGGATATTGTCAATAGTAAAGACAGTATTATTGCCGTGGCATTTGATGGTATTTACAAGAAAAAGAAAAACAATTCAGAAAGTTCAGCAATAGCTACAGGCATTGGTGGCGTGTTTTTCAAGAGTAAAGATCCTAAAACATTGAAGAAATGGTATCAAGATAATTTAGGATTTAAGATAGACCAATACGGTGTAATGTTTGAATGGCGTGAAGGTAAAGACGCTGACCGATATGGAATGACACAATGGAGTTTGTTTAATAATAAAACCAATTATTTTGAGCCGTCAGCTAAAGACTTTATGATTAACTACAGGGTACAGCAACTTGATAGTTTAGTAGAGCATTTAAAACAAAAAGGTGTACAAATAATAGATACAATTGAAACCTACGATGGCATAGGAAAGTTTATTCATATTATGGATCCGGAAGGCAACAAAATTGAACTTTGGGAGCCGGAAAAAGCTGATTTTGACAAGGTAATGGAGGAAAAAAAGAAAAAATAACCTATATCTCTCTCAGTCATTGTTTTTCTATACCCTCCAAGCCATTTAAACCTACTTATTTTTTCACAACAGCATAACATCAAATCCCATTAATCTGTTGGTCTAATTAGTTAATTATCAAATAAATTTAGTACTTTTGCAGTCCAAAATTTTGCATTGCGCACTTTTTGGAGAGATAAATTATTTTTTAACCTTTAAAATTAGTCATTTTGACAGAAGAATTAGATCAAACACATTTGGCAAATGAAGATGCCGATGTAGTAAACCACGAAAAAGATGTGGTAGAACAAGAAGTTATCGATATCGAACTTCCGGTTGCAAAAAAGAAATCCGTAGAATTTGATTGGAACATCAGCAAAAAAGGAGCAAATCAGTACTCTAAAGAGAAAACTGCTGAATTGCAAAACATGTATGATTCTACATTCCGACAAGTAGAAGACAGTGAAATTGTAAGTGCTACAGTTACCGGTTTGACAGACTCAGATGTTATTTTAAACATCGGCTTCAAATCTGACGGTATGATTCCACGTTCTGAGTTTAAAGACCTTCCTGACCTTAAAATTGGTGATGAAGTGGATGTGTACGTGGAAAGCAAAGAAAACAAAAAAGGTCAACTTATCCTTTCTCGCAAAAAAGCGAAATTAACCAAAGCCTGGGATTTGATTTGCGAAGCACATGAAAAAGACATTATCGTTAAAGGTAAGGTTATCAGCAAAACAAAAGGAGGATTAATCGTGGAGTTGTACGGCATGGAAACTTTCTTGCCGGGTTCTCAAATTGATGTAAAACCAATTACCGACTACGACCAATTTGTAGGAAAAACAATGGAGTTCAAAGTAGTGAAAATCAACCATGTTATTAAAAACGCGGTGGTTTCACACAAGGCGCTTATCGAAAGCGATTTGGAATCTCAACGTCAGGAAATCATTGGCAAACTGGAGAAAGGTCAGGTGTTGGAAGGTACTATCAAAAACATCACCGACTTTGGTGCATTTATCGACTTGGGTGGCGTAGATGGATTATTGTACATCACCGATATTTCTTGGGGACGTATCAACCATCCGAACGAGGTATTGAAAATGGATCAAAAACTACAAGTGGTGGTTATTGATTATGATGACAACAAAAAACGCATTTCTTTAGGCTTGAAACAATTACAACCGCATCCTTGGGATTCATTGCCTGAAGGCATCGAAGTAGGTTCTAAAGTAAAAGGTAAAATCGTGAACATTGAAGACTACGGTTCTTTCTTGGAAATAGTACCGGGTGTAGAAGGATTGATACACGTATCTGAAGTAACCTGGAGCAACCAACCAATCAACTCTCGTGATTTCTTCAAATTAGGCGACGAATTCGAAGCATTGGTGGTTACCCTAGACAAAGACGAGCGCAAAATGTCATTGAGCTTAAAACAAATGACTGAAGATCCATGGACAAGTATTGCATCTAAATATCCTGTTGGCAGCAAGCACAAAGGCTTAGTGAAAAACATCACGCCTTATGGTGTATTTGTTGAGCTGGATGATGTAGTAGGCGGCATGGTGCATATTTCTGATTTGTCATGGACAAAACGCTACAATCACCCATCAGAGTTTACAAAAGTAGGTAATGATTTGGATGTAATCGTGTTGGAAATTGACAGCGACAACCGCAAAATTGTTTTAGGACATAAACAATTAGAAGAAGATCCTTGGGATACATTTGAAAACTTGTTCCCGTTAGGTTCTACACATGAAGCTACCGTTTTGAAACGCGAAGACAAAGGAGCAGTTGTACAGTTGCCTTATGGTATCGAAGCATTTGCACCAACCCGCCATATCAAAAAAGCAGACGGAAAATTAGCTGAAGTGGAAGAAGTATTACCATTCAAAGTACTGGAGTTTGACCGCGATGACAAACGCATTATCGTGTCTCATACAAGAGTAATTGAAGATGCTAAGCTGGATGATAAGAAAAAAGTAGAAGGTGAGAAGAAAAAAGAAGCTAAAAAAGCTAAAGATTCTGTAAAAGAATTGAACAGCAAAGTAGAGAAATCTACACTTGGCGATTTGGATGCTTTATCTGATTTGAAAGCTAAAATGGAAGGCAAAAAAGATTAATCTCAGAACAATCTTTAATAGAAAATCCCGCTGTAATGGCGGGATTTTTTTATGGACTTACTCAACATCAAAATCAACTGAATAAGGGAAGGATTCCTTAACCACACACGCACAAATAGACAATACTGCTTTTTCAGAAAATGCAGTTCCCATATATGGTTTTCTAAAAGAGAAATTCTTATTTATACGATTTCCTCAGCATGACAATAATGCAATAATTTGATTTTATAAACAAGATTAAAGCGTTTCTGATATCTTACTCAGCAAGTCTTCTTTTTTTCTTCGCGATACTTCTATTTCTGTACCGTTGGTCATGATGACTTGTCCCCCATCGCCGCGCACATATCTGCGGATATGTTTCAGGTTAATAATATGCGACTGATGTACCCGTACAAAATCAAAATCTTCCAGCATTTCTTCAAAATATTTCAGCGGCTTGGAAGACATAATCATATCGCCATTCGACAAAAATATTTTGGTATAAGACGAATCTGCATCCACATGAATAATTTCATCTAAAGAGGCAAAATAAATACCTTCTAAGGTAGAAACAGCAATTTGTTTCTTTGCTATATCGGAATGATTGATTTTGTTTTCTAACAGTTCAAATTGCTTATGTTTTATACTTTCATCAAGCTTCATGGCAAGTTTGTGTACCGCCTGTATCAGTTCTTCAGGGTCAACCGGCTTCAACAAATAATCCAGTGCACTGTAGCGAAATGCCTTCACCGCATATTGGCTGTATGCCGTAGTAAAAATGACATCAAACGGACAATGGTATTGATAATGTGCCAATAAATCAAAGCCGTTTTTTGAAGGCATCTCTACATCTAAAAAAACCACATCGGGATTTAAGTTTGCAATCTGAATAATTGCTTCGTCTACACTTTCACACTCTCCGGAAACAGTTACATTAGGACAAAATTTTTCGATGAGTTTGCTTAACGCTATGCGGTTATTTTTTTCGTCATCTACCAAAATGGCTTTTATCTGTCCCATATAAAAATTTCAATAAATGAAGATAAGCAATTTTAAATAGCCTGGATTTTTCTTGTATAAAAAAAATAAGCTATGTTCCAGCACGATAACACTTTAGAATATCCTCACTGCACAATAATTAGATGACACAACTAATCCACCTCACACTTTCGGTTATACAAAAATGCGCGAAAAAATGAGATAAACAGTATATTTGTTGTGTGCATA
>DAOQII010000166.1:0-5474 GCA_035339455.1 Chitinophagales bacterium | reverse complement strand
CCTGCAAGATGTAAATGATACGGATGTAAATGTTAACGTAGATAAAGGTGTCGTTCTGATTTCTTTATCAGACGGTATGTTATACAAATCCGGTTCGTATGAGATTTTACCACGAGCAGGCGAAATTTTAGGAAAAATCGCGAAAGTGATAAACGATTACAGCACATTTGATGTATTAATTGAAGGCAATACAGATAATGTGCCTATAAAAAATTCTTGTATGCTGGATAACTGGGATTTAAGCGTGAAAAGAGCAACTTCAATTGCCCGGGCATTACAATTGCAATATGCAGTTAATCCTGCTCGTATTATTGCAGGCGGTCGCTCCGAATTTTATCCTAAAGTAGCCAACGATACACCGGCAAATAAAGCTATAAACCGCAGAACGGAAATTATCATCATGCCGAAATTAGACGAGTTCTTCAAACTTCTGGAAATTAAAAAGTAAAAACGAATGTCATTGCTAATGCTAATCCCTTTATTTCCTTTAATCAGCTTTTTGATTATAGCTGTATTGGGAAATAAATTGCCCAAATCCGTCACTTCCCTGTTAGCTCCCGGAAGTATCTTGCTTTCTTTTATTGTGGCAGTTATTGTTTTTTTCAAAATACTGCACACAGGCGAATCCCTAACTGCGCATATTTTACCATGGATTAATGTCGGTACGTTCAAATCAGAAATTGCTTTAACTGCCGATTCTTTATCCATATTATTCACACTGGTTATTACGGGAGTAGGTTTTCTCATTCATGTTTATTCAGTAGGCTATATGCATGATGAACCCGATTATAACCGCTATTTTTCTTACCTGAATTTATTCGTCTTTTTCATGTTATTGCTTGTATTAGGCAATAATTTCTTATTGATGTTTGTCGGTTGGGAAGGCGTAGGCTTGTGTTCTTATCTGTTGATTGGATTTTGGTTCAGCAATATTGATTATGCAGGAGCAGCAAAGAAAGCATTTATCATGAACCGTATCGGTGACTTAGGATTTATTTTGGGTATCATCTTAATTTTTGGTGTATTTGGCACAATCGACTATCATACAGTTTTCAACTTAGCAGGAGATGTGAAAGTAAACGGTCAATTAATAACATGGATAACCTTGCTGCTGTTTATCGGTGCAATGGGAAAATCAGCTCAAATTCCATTATATACCTGGTTGCCTGATGCCATGGCTGGTCCTACGCCGGTTTCTGCATTGATACATGCAGCTACTATGGTTACGGCTGGTATTTATATGGTAGCCCGTTGTAATGTGCTGTTTACTTTGTCTCATTTTACCATGACATTTATTTCCATCATCGGTATTGCCACAGCACTCTTGTCTGCTACGATTGCTATGCGTCAAAATGATATTAAAAAAGTACTGGCTTATTCTACCGTATCTCAGTTAGGCTTAATCTTTACTGCTTTAGGATGTGACGCATTTTCTGCCGGAGTTTTTCATGTGGTTACCCATGCTTTTTTCAAAGCGTTGTTGTTCCTTGGAGCAGGTAGCGTCATCCATGGGATGAGTGGCGATCAGGATATCCGAAATATGGGAGGTTTAAAAGATAAAATGCGCATTACTTTTATCACTTTCTTAATCGGTACTGTTGCTATTTCAGGAATACCTCCGTTTGCGGGCTTCTTTTCGAAAGACCAAATGCTGGCAGAAATTTTTGAACACAGTAAAATACTTTTTGTATTGGCATTATTTGCCTCATTAATGACTGCATTTTACATGTTCAGATTGTTATTCCTTACTTTTTATGGCTCATTCAGAGGTACAGCAGAACAAGAACACCATATCCACGAATCACCTGCAACTATGACATTTCCTCTGATAGTATTGGCTATCTTATCAACTATTGGCGGTTTTTTAGGATTTCCGCATGGTATCGGCCATGCATTGGGTATTCATCACTGGATAGACGGTTTCTTAAGCTCTTCGGTAACAGTAACTGAAAATGATGTTAACCTCAACAGAGAGCTGATGTTGATTGGCATTACGATAGTAACCATTTTAGCCGTGATTTTATTAGCCAGAAACATTTTTGTTACAAACAAAAAAGTACCTGTAGCTGACGGCGAACCGGCATCATTATGGAGAGAAATCGTGTATCACAAATTTTATGTGGATGAAATATATGAAGCTATAATTGTGAAACCGATGAATAAATTTGCATCATTACTAAACGAATGGATAGAGAAAAGCGGAATTGACACTGTCGTTAACGGAATAGGCAGTGCGGTACTAAGCTGGAGCAGCATGATGCGCTATACGCAAAATGGCAACTTGGGTTTTTACGTGATAGCGATGGTATTGGGTGTAGCTGTATTTTTATTATTATCGGTTTTAATTTAATTAAAAAATGAGAGCATGTTTTTCACCACTTTTGAGTTTATAAGTAAATAGGTATGTTGATATTGTTATTATTATTTATTCCCGTTCTTTTTGTTCCTCTGATTTGGTTGATGAATGACGGGAATGCAAAAAGAATAGCATTGCTTGGCGCATTGGTTGAAATGTGTGTGGGCTTTTATGCTTTTTATATGTTCTCCCTGCATCCGGATTGTGCTTGTTTTAAAGTAGATTATCCTTGGATATTCAGCCTCAATGCCAGATTTCAGTTCGCTATGGATGGAATTAGTGCAGTAATGGTTTTGCTTACCACATTAATGGTGCCGTTTATTATTCAGTCGACATTAACAGAATCAATTAAACGAACTAAAGCTTTTTTATCGTTGATATTATTGATGCAATTTGCATTGGTAGGTGTCTTCTTAGCCAAAGATGCATTGTTGTTTTATTTTTTCTGGGAATTGGCATTATTGCCCGTATTCTTATTGTCTTTAATTTGGGGTGGGCCGGACAGAAAACAAATCACATTCAAATTTTTTGTGTACACACTATTCGGAAGTTTATTTATGTTGCTGGCAATCATTTACATTTGGTTGCGTACAAGTGGAGGAACGGAAGGAGTAACACAATCATTTAATATTTTGGCATTTTACGATGCCGCACAAAGATTGTCTGCAAATGAACAATTGTTTGTGTTCTTAGCTTTTTACCTTGCCTTTGCTATCAAAATTCCAATCTTTCCATTTCATTCCTGGCAGGCAGATACGTACGTTAATGCACCAAATCAAGGCACCATGTTACTATCAGGATTGATGTCTAAAATGGGTACTTTTGCCCTCATTATCTGGTTGATTCCATGTGCTCCATTAGGCTGGCAACTCGCTCAGAAATATGTAATAATCATCAGTGTAGTCAGTTTGCTGTATGGCGCATTTTTGGCAATTGCACAGCCGCATTTCAAACGATTATTGGCATACTCCTCCTTATCACATGTCGGATTGATTGCAGCAGGTATTTTTACCATGAATTTGCAAGGCTTACAAGGTGGTTTATATCAGATGTTTTCTCACGGTATTTATGTCATCGGTTTGTTTTTTATCGTAGATATCTTGTTTAAAAAAGTGAAAACAGACAGTTTATTTGAATTAGGCGGCATTCGTAATGTTTCAAAAGTATTTGCAGTTTATTTTCTTATCATCTTATTGGGAAGTGTAGCCATGCCGTTTACTAATGGCTTTGTCGGAGAGTTTTTATTGCTGAACGGATTATTTCAGTACAACTATATATTAGTCGCTTTGGCAGGATTAACCGTGATTTTGGGAGCTGTATATATGCTGCGTGCTTATCAGCGGATGATGCATGGCAAAACAAATGATCTTACTGCGCTTTTTGGTGATATTGAATTAAATGATAAAATTCTGCTGGCTTGTTTTTCGGGTTTGATAATATTTTTCGGATTGTTTCCCGATATAATATTCAGTGTCAGTGATGAGCCGTTGAAAGCATTGGCAGAGCATGTTCAACAAGTTATTTTAATGCATAAATAAAACATACCTGGAGTAGAAATTATGAAAGAATTATTATTGTTATCCGGATTGGGAATTTTTGCTTTGGTGGCTGAATTAATTTCCGTGCGTAAGCTGATATTTCCTGTTGTCCTCATTGGTCTGTTGGTTAATATCTATTTCTGTGTTTGGGACTTCAACCAACCGCAAAATGTTTACAATATGTTGTTTGTCGATAAATTTTCACTGATGTTTACCGGACTGACATCCATAGTGGCATTTTTCTGGTTTATTTTCGCCCGCTCTCATTTTGGTGATACACCACATGAGTCAGACTTCTTTGCATTGACTTTATTTGCATTAGTCGGCATTTTTGTTCTGACATCTTATTCTCATTTTGTCATGTTGTTTCTCGGTATTGAAATTTTATCCATACCTGTTTATGTTTTAGCCGGCAGCGATAAATGGAATGTACACTCCAACGAATCAGCATTCAAGTATTTTATCTTAGGAGCTTTTGCCAGTGCCTTTCTTTTATTAGGTATCGTATTTATCTATGGTGCCATGGGTTCTTTCGACGTAAGCAGAATTACAAGCGTACCTTTTTTGAAAATTGGCTTAAGCAAACAATTGCTGTATGTGGGTATGTTGCTTATCTTATTTGCCATGTCATTTAAAGTAGCTGCGGTGCCTTTCCATTTTTGGTCGCCGGATGTCTACACAGGGGCACCAACCTTTGTTACGGCATTTATGTCTACGCTGGTAAAAATTGGAGCAATCGCTGCATTTTTGCGTATCATATCAGTTTTTGTTTCTCTGAATTTCTTCTCTTTCAATAAAATCTTATTGATAATAGGCATACTGTCTATCATAGTAGGAAATATACTGGCTGTTTCGCAAGCCAATATAAAACGCATGCTGGCCTATTCCGGTATCGGGCATGTTGGTTTTATGATACTGGCTATATGTATGCTTAGCCCTTCTACTGTTTATGTAGTATGGTACTATATGTTTGCTTATGTTTTTGCAAATATCGGCGCATTCTGGGTGTTGTCAAAACTAGATAATAATAATGACTTGTCAGCATTTAATGGACTGGTCAGACGCAACCCTTTATTAGCAGGCACGCTTACTATCTGCATGTTGTCTATGGCAGGTATTCCGCCTTTAGCAGGATTTTTTGCCAAATATTTTGTGCTTATCAATTTAATAGGCAGTCAATATGTATGGATTGCTATTATTGCAATTTTAGCATCTCTAATCGGGGTATATTATTATTTCAAAGTGATTATTGCCGTTTTCGCAGGTAAAGAAACTCAAACCAGTAAAATAAAAGTCCCGCTCTTAGATCGTATTGCTTTGTTGCTAATTTCTATTGTATTGATTGTGGTCGGCATTTTTCCTGATTTCTTTTTCAAACTTTTTTTCAAATAATTTTTTATGACATTTAATAATTTACTTTGGCAAGTAGAAAACGATATTCTATTGCTTACCATAAATCGTCCGGATAAACTGAATGCCCTAAATGGCGAAACTGTATTAGAAATACAAAAAGCCTTTGCACATGCCAGAACTGAAAAATTAAATGGTATTATATTAACAGGAGCTGGAGAGAAAGCATT
>DAOQII010000165.1:0-5506 GCA_035339455.1 Chitinophagales bacterium | reverse complement strand
TTTATGAATTAAGATTTGTTTCTTTTTCATTTATCCTGGAGTTAACTATTACTTTACTTCAAGCTTTAGTTTTGGTTTAGGCCTGGGGATATTAAGAATTGGAGGAGTATTTTTGATTTCAGGTAGCATTGTTGCTGAATTAACTTGACTACTGACCAAACTATTCTCCTATTTAAGTTTCTTAAGTGAAGATATCGTTGGGTTTGTAAATGATTGGCCCAGCAAGAATACACCATTAGAAAAAATAGGAAATAACAGAACCACGATAGAATATTATGCTTTCAAATACTTAAGCACCACCCTGCAACCTGAGTCTGTCAGACTGGGTGATAATTTTGAGAAAAATCCGCAAGAGGGAATTATTGTTAAATCATTTTATGATAAATCCTCCAAAAGAACCTTGGTTTATTTTCTAAACAGCAGCGGGAAACCGGCAACGATAAATCTGACTGATAAAAATATAAAGAATGCAAGTTATACGGTTTTGGAAACAACTAAGCTTTATGCGGCTATTTCAAAAACATATTTTGAAGCCAAACATCCGGAAATGAACAATATTCCGGTTACTGAAAAAAGAGATATCAAAGTTGAAAACAATCAGATAAAGCTGGCTCCTTATGCATTTGGTTATGTTGCTTATATAAAATGATGGTGGCTGTTGAACTGCATTTCATACAAATACCTATAGGCACCATTATCGATTTTGAGTAACTCTTCGTGCGTCCCGCATTCCTTTATAACACCTTTTTCTAACAAGATAATTTTATCCGCATTTTGTATAGTAGAAAGTCGATGAGCAATTACAATGGAAGTTCTGCCCTTTACCAATTTTTCGATAGCCTGCTGTATTAAAATCTCAGATTCGGTATCAATTGATGATGTTGCCTCATCCAACACTAAAATATGCGGGTTATAAATTAATGCACGAATAAATGAGATTAGCTGACATTGCCCAACAGATAATGTTGCCCCCCGCTCCATCACGTTGTAATCGTAACCACCGGGCAAATCCATGATAAAATCATGCGCACCTACTAATTTGGAAGCTTCAATAATTTCATATAGGGAAATGGACGGATTTTTGAGCGATATATTTTCTGCAATCGTACCGGAAAATAAAAAAACATCTTGCAAGACTGTACCAATTAAAGCACGCAGATTTTCGAGACGATAGTCTTTCGTATTAATGCCGTCGATTGTAATTTCGCCTTTATTAATTTCATAAAAGCGATTGAGTATATTGATAATAGATGATTTTCCGGAACCTGTCGCACCTACCAGTGCTAAGGTTTCCCCTGCTTTTACGCTAAAAGAAATATCTTTCAATACATAATTATCATCATTGTAAGCAAACCAAACTTGTTTAAATTCAATATCACCTTTAATATCTTTTGCCACTATCTTACCCTTATCTGAAATCCTATCGTCCATATCCATCAGCTTGAACACACGCTCTGCGGCAATAATGCCCATTTGCAATGTATTAAACTTATCGGCGAGCATACGCAATGGTCGGAATGCCATATTGAGATAGAGAATAAAGGAAGCAAAAACACCGATTCCGGCTACATGTGCCATTACTTGCCGCAAACCAAACCAGATTAAGAGAGATATTGCCAATGCCAGTATGACTTCTACTACCGGAAAAAATATGGAATAATACAGCACTGATTTGTCATTGGCTTTGTAATGTTCTTTGTTTAATGTTTCAAATTTTTTATACTCCCGTTCTTGTGCATTAAAAATCTGAACAATGCGCATACCGGAAATATGCTCTTGCACAAAGGCATTGAGCAACGAAACTTTATCTCGTACCTCATTAAAACTTACCCTTACTTTTTCTTTAAAAATATAAGTAGCCAAAATGACAATAGGAAAGGTAGTTAAGCAGACTAAAGCAATCTTCCAGTTGATATACAACATAAAAGCAACGACAAAAATCAATGTCAGCACATCCGCAACGATAGTGATTAATCCTTCCGAAAAGATATTGTTGATGGCTTCAATGTCATTGATAGTACGAGTTGTGATAATGCCCACGGGTGTTTTATCAAAATATTGCAGACGCATATTCAGCACATGCCGAAATAAATCAGTACGTAGTTTTAGCATCACATTTTGTCCAAGTTGTGTCGTATATAAGCTGAATAAATATTTTATGATAAACTCGATAAGCAGGGTTCCAATGAGCAACAGACTCATCATTGTCAGTCCTTTTCCGTGCTGTTTGATAATATTATTATCAACAGTGAGCTGTATAAGGTACGGACGTATTGGTGTAATTATCGAAACGGCAATTCCCAAAAAAAATGTCCATGCAAATAACCACTTGAATGGAATTGCCAAACGGATAACTCGCTTGAGCGTATTCCAGTCACCGGATTTATTTTGGTTTGCTGTTTGCATCAGGCTCAAAAGTTGGGATAAATAATTTCCCACAAAAATAATCCTTTTGCCGGAACTGCAATTTTTACATTTAATGTTTGTTGATTTCTTACCAGTGTAATCAGTTCTTCGGACTTAAGCTGATTAAGACCGACCATGAGCATAGCCCCTGTTATACGGCGCACCATATTTCGCAAAAAACGATTAGCGGTAATTGTAAACACTATGCCATCTTCCGTTTCAGTAAAATGAGCATCTGTCAGATTACACACAGACGTTTTATTATCGCTGCCTTTTTTTTCAAAAGTAGAAAAATCGTATTCACCCAACAAATGCCTGCAACATTGATTCATCAGTTGGATATCAGGGCGTTTGTTTTGCAAAGAAAAAGAAAAATCATCCCGAAAAGGGTTTTTGCCATAATGCATAAAATATTTGTACGAACGACTGCTGGCGGAGAAACGTGCATGCAAATCATCAACCACCGGAAAGCATGCATAAATTGCAATACTATCTGGCAGAAGGGCATTGAATTTGTAGATAAATAATTCCGTATCCGAAATTGCATCTCGTACATCAAAGTGGGCAAAATACTGATGGGCATGAACGCCGGCATCAGTGCGCCCGCAGCCCGTGATATCAGCTGGATAGCCAATAACTAATTGCAGTTTTTCTTCCAGCACTTGCTGCACCGCAATCGCATTTTCCTGCCGCTGCCAGCCACAATAATTTTTTCCGTGATAAGCTAATTTGAGAAAATACCGCATCTTGTAAACGATGAAGATACAAAGATTTCGTTTTTGATATTGAGAGTTAAAGTTTAATTTTGTCCTATTAAATTTTAGAAAAAATGATCCAACGCATACAAACCGTATATTTGTTTTTGGCAGCACTTTCAGCTATTTTGTTTATTGTCATTCCTTTTGGGCAAGTAAAAACCGATACAGGTGTAGAAACCTGGCATATTTATCAAGTCATGCCAATTATGATTGCTGCTATTATTACTGCACTTTCCAGTTTGGTTACCATCTTTTTATTTGGCAACAGAAAATTGCAATTAAAGTTTGTCTTGCTGGATATGTTTTTTGGTATTGTCTTGCTCGGACTTTTTATATACGGAGTTACGCAGCATATCGGAATTCAACATTATGTTTTCGGCATAGGGGCTATATTCCCTCTGCTCATATTTTTGTTTTTATTTCTTGCGAGAATTTCTATCAATAAAGATGAGAAGTTGGTACGTTCCATGGACAGATTGCGCTGATAAAATATACATTCTTTCATTTATTTTCAGATATTATTCGGTCGTTTTCTTTCTGAGTTATACCATTCACAAATAAAATATGACCATTTAATCATTTATCCGTCATCTTTCTGTCTTTCATACTAAGTTTGAAATAATAAAACAAACTACTATGAAAACATTATTATTAACTGCTGCCCTTGCCGGTATGCTCTGCATATCATACGCAGGCGGTAAGCCCAAAAACAAAAGTCCGCTTACGGGAACTTGGAGTTTTACAAATGCTTCAAAAGAGGTTGACTTTGCTGAAAGTAAAATCTTTGTAGCTGCTGATAAGGAACAGTTTATTTTTAATGCTGACTTTACCTTTTCGCATATTTTCCTGAGTAAAGACAATCAAACTATAAAATCATTGAAAGGTACCTTTATACTGGATGGAAATAAAATCAGTATGCACTATGCTGATGTAGATTTTACGTTGAATACTCAGTATTTCTTTATTGGAAATGACCTTGTATTTGGAAGTGCATTCAGCCATTTTATTTTTACAAAAGATGCCGGGAATAATCTGGAAATGGCAGAAAAGTAAAGCTTGCAATGGTATAGTTGATCTAGAATTTCTTTATCAAAGATTCACTTCGCTTACACCGCTTACCTTAAAAATATGGCAACAGTCGTGCCCTGCTTGTATAGTAGTGCGCACGGCTTCAGTGCCATTTCTATATCCGATAAAAGTAAGATCCATTTCGGCAGTACCTTGCGGTATCTGCCCATCACTGACTACCGGATAACCATATAGTGCATATAAATCTTGATCAGCTACGGATATGTTTGTTTTCTCATTAATTACTGCACCAGTAGCAGTATTGATTGTTTTGAAAGAAGTGATTCGGTTGTCTGTAGGCGGCACCGATACATAATTAATTTTTAAACTGATAGTTCTGTAATCCATGGTGCAGATAGCACTGTCGCAGTTAATATTCGGTGTTGTTTTACGAATGTCAGCCAGTTGTACCGTTTTTCCAACCATACAGATACTAGCTGCGGACACTTCTTTATAACAGCATTGTACGGGCATGCCCTCTGATTTTTGTATAGTAAAATCTGCTAAATTAACAGGTTCTAAAACAGTACTGTCGTCCAAAGCAATTACCCATCCGCAACCATCTAATCCGGTAAGATTTTTAAGTTTGCCTTCCACATATTTTGTATCGGAAGCACATTGTAGTGGTGTGGTTTTCTTAGTTATATTACAAGCTGAGAAAATTAAAAGTGAGATGATAGAAAATAAGATTATTTTATTCATACTTCAAAATTACATAAAAACCACAAACACAAGGTGAATTTAAATGGAATTAACTAATTTTCGCCCAATGTCCGCTTTGTGCTTTCTGCTGTAAGTAATAAGCTTTCATTTGTGCGTGTTCAGGCAGTGATAAATCAGGGTCGCTTTCTAATACACTTAATGCACAATTTCTGGCTTCTTCGATAATAGGGCCATCAGTGGCTAAGTTGGCAATACGCAAATCAATATTGCCGCTTTGTTGAGTGCCTTCCATATTTCCCGGACCCCGAAGTTGCAAATCTACTTCCGAGATCTTAAAGCCGTCATTGGTTTCACACATCGTATTGATACGTGTCTTTCCTTCTGTTGTCAGCTTCTGTGAAGTCATCAAAATACAATAAGATTGGTCGGCTCCCCGTCCTACTCTGCCGCGTAGCTGGTGCAATTGTGATAAGCCGAATCGCTCTGCATTTTCTATCAGCATCACACTGGCATTCGGCACGTTTACTCCCACCTCTATCACCGTGGTGGCTACCATGATTTGCGTTTCTTTTTTCAAAAAACGGTTCATCTCAAAATCTTTATCTTCCGCT
>DAOQII010000164.1:0-5515 GCA_035339455.1 Chitinophagales bacterium | reverse complement strand
CCTGAAAAAACAGATTTTGAATTTGAACAAGTTTTTAAATCCTGGACAGATAAAGGTGGAGAAATAAGGAGACTGGGGAAATACTGGATTAATGATGAATGTTTGACAAATCAAAAAATAGCGATTTACGGAAATCAAACTTTTGCTTTAGTATTAGCTCAAGTTTACAATGTAAAATTAGTATCACCAGACGATAAGACTATTGCCGGGCTTGACCAAACCTGGATTAAAAGAAAAATAGAAATTAAAACGATTGCTGACATAACAGAAAAGTGTTTTCCCTTATTCATAAAACCTGTTATTCCAAAATCTTTTATTGCCTCTGTTTTTACATCAAAAACAGACTTTGAAGAAGCGACAAAAGGATTAGATAAATTGGAAGAAATATTAACCGCTACTATTGTTGACGACATTAAAGCAGAAGCAAGAGCCTATCTGAAAAACGGAGTTATAAAAGATATTGCTTTATATGAAGGCAAAGCAAATATAATTGAGGGTGAATTATTTTTAAGACAATTTGCACAAAAAAACTCAGACAAACTACCAAGTGTCGTTGTAACGGACTTAGCCTATTCTGAAAAACTTGGATGGTTTATTCTTGAATTTAATTCTTGTTGGGGGGCAGGACTAAATAATTGTAAGGCAGATAAAGTAATTGATTGCATTATTGAAGCGACAATAAACTAAACAAATAATAACTGGCCGTAAAATCGGTATAGTATATTTTTTCCTCCATCATTTAGGTTATGCATCCTACTATGATAAAAACCTGCAACAACTTTTGATAGTTCAACGCTAACATGTAATTTCACCTCAACTTTTGCTATACTGCATAATAATCAAATTTATTATTACAATGGAATTTAACAAAATAACCAGAGGTCAAAACAGAAGTTCTAATACCGAAGAGTCGGTTTATGCTATTCTGGATGCCGGCTTTTTATGCCATATTGCTTTTCAGCATGAAGGGCAAACAATGATGATACCGACAGCTTATGGCCGCAAAGACGATGCACTTTTCATACATGGTTCTAAAAAAAATTTTATGCTGAATCAAATCATCAACGGACAAACAGTTTGTGTTGGAGTTACGCATTTAGATGGCATCGTATTAGCGCGTACTTTATTTGATACTTCTGCCAATTACAGATCGGTTGTGCTTTTTGGTAAAGCCGTACAAATCATTGATTATGACGAACGAATCGAAGCATTGAAAGTCATCACCGAAAATATTATCAAGGGCAGATGGAGCGAAGTTCCCATAGGTGAAGAAAATAAAGTAGATGCTACCATGGTGGTGAAAATAAAGATAGACAGGGCATCGGCGAAAATTAGGAGTGGTGGACCGCAAGGTGATGAAAATAAAATAAATGTAGTTTGGTCGGGAGAAATTCCACTTATGCTAAAAGCAGGTGATCCTGTTCAGGATTTAAAATTCGGTGTCACACTTGACATGACCAACAGTGTAAAAACATTTTGGGAAGAACATAAATAAATAAGCCATGAAAAGGATACTCTCGTTTTTTATCTTAACACTTCGACTTACATTCGCATTTAGTCAAACGGAAGAAAAGTTGCTTATTAAGCCACTTACTGATAGTATATATATTTATACTACATACAATTTTTACGAAAACACCAAACTACCGGCCAATGGCATGTATATTGTTACGGAAAAAGGCGTAGTACTTTTCGATACCCCTTGGGATACCACACAGTTTCAGCCGTTACTCGACAGTATACAACTCAAACATCATCAACCTGTATTGCTATGTATTGCCACGCATTGGCATAGCGATAAAACTGCAGGTTTGGAATACTACCGACAACTTGGAATCAAAACCTATACAACGGCATTAACTGATGAATTATCCAAAATAAACGACAAAAAACGTGCTGAGTTTATTATGACAAAAGACACGGCGTTTAGAGTGGGAAATTTACAATTTGAAACCTATTATCCCGGCGAAGGACATACGGCTGATAATATCGTGATATGGCTGAATAATGAGAAAATACTATATGCCGGTTGTCTCATAAAAGGAGCCAAATCAAAAAACCTGGGTTATTTGGGCGATGCTAATGTGAAAGCTTATTATCAGACATTAAAAAATGTAGCGGAAAAATATCCGGAAAGCAATATTATCGTACTTACACACAGCAATTGGGATAAAGGCAAATCACTGAAACACTCTATCAAATTAGCAAAAAAATTATAAAAACCACCCTCTTTTCTGCACCTGTTTTTTTGTTTAATTTTATTGATACTCGCTAAGCTCCAGCCAGCGCATTTCTTTTTCATCTAATAACTCTGTTATGCGTTGTAATTCTAAAGAGGCTGCTGTTATTTCTTCATGCGTTTGTACTCCACTGCTCAGGGCATTTGTCAAGCTTGTTTTTATATCGGCTAATTCCTGTAACTCATTTTCTAATAGCTGAAATTCTTGTCTTTCTTTAAAAGTCATTTTTTTCTTAGACGCATCTGTATTTTTAGCTTGCTTATTTTCATTTAACCTGCTGGCTTCTTCATTTTTTTTCTCTCTTTCTTCTGCCTTTTTCTGTGCTCTGTATTCTTTGTAATTTCCTAAATAATCTCTGATTTTTCCTTCTTCTTCAATAATGAAAATATGATCCGTCAGCTTATCCAAAAAATATCTGTCGTGCGATACAATGAGCAAACAACCTTTATATTCGGAAAGAAAATCTTCCAAAGCCTGAAGCGTCAATATATCCAAATCATTGGTAGGTTCATCCAAAATCAAAAAATTCGGATTTTTCATCAAGATGGTCAGCAAATACAATCTTCTTTTTTCGCCACCACTTAATGTAGATACGTACTGATGTTGTTGTGACGGAGCAAATAAAAAACGCTCCAGTAATTGTGCTGCTGAAATTTGCCCTTTATTTACGGGCAGGTATTCTGCAATATCCTTTACTACTTCCAATACACGCTTATCTGCTTTCAGTTGTAAGCCTTGCTGATTGTAATAACCAAATACGACAGTTTCGCCTAATACGATATTGCCGGAATCCGGCTTTTCCAATCCGGTAAGAATATTCAATAAAGTAGATTTTCCAAATCCATTTCTACCCACGATACCCACGCGTTCACCTCGCTGAAATTTATAAGAAAACTTATCGAGTACCTGTTTCGATCCATATTGTTTGGATACATTATGCAGTTCAAGGATTTTGCCACCTAAGCGGTTCATTTTTAGTTCCAGTTGCACTTGCTGTTCCTGAACAAGCTGTTGTGCTTTCTCTTTTACTTGCTCAAAATTATCTATTCTTGATTTTGCCTTCGTGGTCCTGGCTTTAGGCTGCCTGCGCATCCATTCCAATTCTTTTCTAAATACACTCTGGGCATGTTCCACACTTACTCTTGCATTTTCTTCCCGGATAGCCTTATTTTCAAGATAGACAGAATAATTTCCCTTGTGTTTATACAATTTATTGTCTTCGAGTTCTAGAATATCCGTGCAAATATTTTCCAAAAAATAACGATCGTGCGTTATCATCAGAAGCGTTATATTTTGTTTTGAAAGCTCTGTTTCCAACCACTCTATCATGTCCATATCCAAGTGGTTAGTCGGCTCATCTAAAATCAGCAAGTCCGGTTTGATTAATAATAAACGCGCAAGCGCCAGTCTTTTCTTTTGTCCTCCTGATAATGAAGCTACCTTTTGATCGAAATCGGTAATTAAAAATTTAGACAAGATTTGCTTTACTTGTTTTTCATAATCCCAGGCAAAAAGCTTATCCATTTTATCTATGGCATCTTCCAAATTACCGATACCTGCAAGGGCATGCTCGTATTCCAAACTTGCCTTTAGCATTGGATTATCGCTGTATAAAATGGCATCAAATACGGTATGTTGTTCATCAAATTCGGGTTCCTGGGCTAAAAAACCGCAATTAATATCCTTATGGATTTTATATTCCCCGCTTTCAGGTGGTTCTTGGCCTTCCAGAATTTTTAATAATGAACTTTTACCGGTGCCATTTTTAGCAATCAGTGCCAGTTTTTGTCCTTTATCTATATAAAAAGTAATATTTTCAAACAAGCAACGCTCGCCGTAATATTTCGTCAAATTGGTTACTGATAAATAGTTCATCCTGCAAAAGTAAATTACTTAGCGCTTTTTAGTACATTTATAAAATGAGATTTTGTTTATCTTATCTGATTAGCGTTGTTTTTGTTTGTACAACAATGCAGTTGCAAGCAGAAACAATTATTCGAACTAAAAAACACAAGACGTCCATACCATTTGAACTCTATAATAATATTATGGTAGTAAAAATGGACATCAACCGGAGTAAGACATTGCATTTTATCTTTGATTCTGGCTGTCGGTCTAATATTGTTTTGCACCCCAAGTGGTTAGATTCTTTTCAAATTGTTTCGGATGAAAAAGTGTTTTTTTCAGGTTTGGGGTTAAAAGACACGATAGAAACGATAAAGGCAACAAACTGTCAAATACAATTAGCTGCACTTACTGACGACAAGGCTGATATTTATTTCTTAAACAAAGACACGCTTCTTCTCGAAAATTACCTGGGCACACCCATTGACGGTATTTTTGGTGCCGAACTTTTTAAAAAATATTACATTCACATTAACTATAAGAAACGCCTTATAGAATTATTTGAAAACAAACCTAGCGGAAAAATTAAATCTGATTTCAAAAAAATACCGCTCAAAATTAAAATGAGCAAAGGGTATTATACTTGTATCATCATGAATGCAAATGGCGAACTTTATGAAAGTGAACTTCTGTTGGATACGGGAGCAAACTTGCCCCTTTTAATAAAAAATACGTCACCAGAGCAAATGGGAGTTTTGCAATACAAAGAAATTGAAATTGGTGAAGGTTTAGCCGGACCACTATTATCTAAAGTAGGCAGAACAAAAACGTTATTTTTTGACACATTGCGATTCGAACAGCCGGTAACGTGTTTTAGCGAAACACCCCTTTCCTTGCATGAAAATAATGACGCTGTACTAAATGGAAACATTGGCAATGATATATTGAGCAGGTTGGATATTTATTTTGCATATCCCGAGCAAAGCTTATATTACAGAACGACCAAACACACCTATGAACCTTTTTATTTCAATATTTCAAACATCATTCTCTTGCAAAACAAATCTGGAAATGGTGGCTTCATCGTAAAAAATATTATCCCGAATTCTCCACCTTCAGAAATGGGTTTAGATAAAGGAGATGAAATTTTGGAAATCAACGGAGTGAAAACTGAAAAAATGGAAATGTCGGATGCTTTATATTTATTAAACCGCAAAATCGGGAAAAAAATAACCGTTGTTTTTCGACATTTAAATCAAACCAAGAAAATTACATATAAACTGGAAAGCGTTATTTGATAACAACGAGTACCTATTCTTTAACAAAATTACATTTATTACTTGAATTCAACCAATTTAAAAGTTGTTATAAAAAATTATCATTATTTATCAATATTTTGTTATATTTAACATCAATTTTACAAAAAAACA
>DAOQII010000163.1:0-5535 GCA_035339455.1 Chitinophagales bacterium | reverse complement strand
CTCAGATGATGCATGGCCATATATTTTTTTGTCAATAAGCCATCTCCGCCATGTCCGTAAAATTTGGTCATCTCAGCAAAAATATTCTGATAGTTTATTTTCCATACATTCGTATTCAGCTTTAAGAACAAATAATTTGCTCCGAAATCGGATAAAAACATGGAACGAATGCCATCACCAATAAAATTATTGTCGTAGCCAAACTGTACATGAAAATGCTTGCTTGGTGAAATCGTCACATATCCTTTGGCCAAAAAATAATCGTAACCCCCTTTTTTATAATCTTTCCAATAGCCGGCACCCGGAGGAGTTATATGAGCCTTGGCATACTGATTGACATAATTCGGAAATGTTCCTTGCTCAGAAGTAAACAAAGTATAAAATCCGAAAATATCATCCACTTGCCCACGCACTTCAAAACCTTTAGAGGTTACATATTTGAATTTTGATCCTGTTTCATCGACTAAAGAACCACCTAATTTTATTTGTATGGCAGGATCTACGGAAACAGCAAAATGCGGTACTTTGGCACTTAAAAAATGCGCAGGATGCGTAAACAAGAATTTTAATTTTGCTTCTGTGTTGTATTCGTAATGGCTGTCGTCAAATTCAAAATTGTCTTTCCAGATATAGTCGATATTTTCTTTATCCATTTTAGTTAAGTCATCCACATCCATATCGCTCAATGAATCGAGATTATTGATATAGTCAATCACCATTTTGCGGTCGTAAGGTTTATTGGAGGTGTGAAACTGATTAATTAATCCGGTTTTTATTTCCAGTCTTTCCAAAAAATGATAAGTGGGACTGCCCATTGGAATGTAAGTGCCTTGCGCGAAAATGCCGGACATATTCAACAAAAAAAATACAAATAGAAATCGTTTGCTCATATGGATAAGTTAACTGCAACAGAATGCACGGTAAATATAAGAATATTGGTTTGCATAGACGTATTTTTCTCTATATTTGAATATCTTTGATTGCACACATTAAACAAATAAATCATCTCTATGAGCACAAACAACAAAAACGTAGCCTTTCAGATTACCATTATCGGACTACTGTTTTTTATTTTCGGTTTTATCACTTGGGCAAACAGCTCATTAATTCCTTATTTCAAGATAGCCTGCGAGCTGGGAGAGGGGGCGCGTTCATTCTATGTAGCATCCGCATTTTTTGCAGCTTATTTTTTCATGGCCATCCCTTCTTCTTATATCTTAAAGTTAACAGGGTTTAAAAATGGTATGGCATTGGGCCTCTTTATCATGGCAATAGGTGCTGCCTTATTCATTCCTGCTGCCAATGCTCGTAGCTATAACTTGTTTTTATTGGGTTTATTCATCATCGGCACTGGACTTGCCTTATTACAAACAGCCTCCAACCCTTATGTAACAATATTAGGACCTATTGAAAGTGCAGCGCAACGCATCTCTATTATGGGTATTTGCAATAAGTTTGCCGGAATACTTGCAGTATATGTTTTAGGTTCTATCACCTTGAAAAATGCAGATGAAGTAAAAGCCAAACTGGCGACTTTGGGCGAAGCAGAAAAAAACCAAATGCTGGATAATTTTATACTGCGTGTAAAAGAACCTTATACAATTATCGCAGCGGCACTGTTACTTCTTTCTATTATTATTTTAGTGATAAAAATGCCCGATGTCAACGAGGAGGAAAATGCTCCTGAAACGAAAGCTTCTGCTCAGCGAAATAGTATTTTTCAATTTCCCTATTTGTTGTTAGGGGCATTGGCTATTTTCTTTTATGTGGGCGTAGAAGTAATCAGTTATGATTCTTTTACGAACTTCGGTGAGTTTCTAGGCTATAAAATTGATATCGCCCGCAATTTTCCAACTTACACGGGTTATGCACTTTTAGCGGGTTATATATTCAATATTATAGCCATTCCGAAATTTATTTCGCAACAGAAGGCTTTGTTTTATTTTGTTATTTTGAGTATTTTCTTAGTACTATTGACTGTATTTACTTCGGGTAAAACAGCCATAATCTGTTTCATGTTGTTAGGCTTTTCCAACTCGGTGATGTGGCCTGCTATTTGGCCCTTGGCTATAGAAGGCTTAGGGAAATTTACAAAAATAGGTTCGGCTTTATTAATTATGGGCATAGTAGGCGGTGCTATACTGCCGCCATTATACGGATATATTGCAGGTGCCATTGGCAATAAGCAAACTGCCTATTTAATGATGATACCAGCTTATTTATACATTTTGTATTATGCACTCAGTGGATATAAGGTAGGGAAAGAAATTACAAATAACCCTAAAGAACTGGATTTGACACATGAAATACATTCTTAAAGGTGGCCTTCTGGTCAACGAAAACAAAATTACTGAGCAGGATATTTTAATTGAGAACGAGCGCATCGCTAAAATAGATCGCGATATTACGGATGATCATGCTACTGTTGTCGACTTAAATGGTAAGCATATTTTACCGGGCATTATCGACGATCAGGTGCATTTTAGAGAGCCGGGTTTAACACATAAAGCCACGATTTTTTCAGAGTCGAGAGCAGCTGTAGCAGGTGGTGTTACATCATTCATGGAACAGCCCAATACTAAGCCTGCCGCATTAACTCAATCCCTGCTAGAAGAAAAATACCGCATTGCCGCTGACACATCGTGGTGTAATTACACCTTTTTCATGGGTGTTTCAAATGACAACTATGATGAAGTGATGCGCACTAACCCGGAAAACGTGGGTGCCATCAAAATATTTATGGGTTCGTCAACCGGGAATATGCTGGTAGATGACGAACATATATTATCCAAGATTTTTGCCAATTCACGTAGCATCATTGTTACGCATTGCGAAGATGAAAAAACAATCTTAGCGCAAACCGAAAAATATAAACAGCTCTTTGGCGAAAATATTCCAATGAATTTTCATCCGGTAATTCGCAATGATGAAGCCTGTTTTCTTTCATCAAAACATGCGGTGGAATTAGCAAAAAAACATCAATCCAGACTGCATATATTTCATGTTTCAACAGAAAAAGAACTTCAGCTTTTTGATAATACTATCCCTTTAAAAGATAAAAAGATTACGGCTGAAGTTTGTGCCCACCATTTGTATTTTGATGAACGAGATTATGCCCGACTTGGGAGTCAGATTAAATGCAATCCTGCCGTGAAATATGAACAGGATAAAAATGCATTGTTTGCGGCAGTATTGGACAATCGTTTGGATGTCATTGCCACCGACCATGCGCCACATACCTGGCAAGAGAAACAACAAAATTATTTTAGTGCACCGAGCGGTGTGCCTTTGGTTCAACATTCCATAAATGTGATGCTTGAATTTCATCATCAAGGTAAAATAAGCTTAGAAAAAATCGTGGAGAAAATGTGCCATGCTCCGGCAGATTGTTTTCGTATAAAAGAACGAGGTTATTTGAGAGACGGCTATTATGCAGATATTGCAGTTTTAGATTTAGAAAAAAAATGGACTGTAAGCAAAGAGAATATTTTATACAAATGCTCTTGGTCGCCATTTGAACAACATGAATTCAAAGGAGCAGTAGAACAAACCTTTGTGAATGGACATCTTATTTATGATAAAGGAAAATTTGCATCAGAAGGGAAAGGAATGCGTTTGTTGTTCGAGGCTTAAAATGTGCTTTTCTGATTTTGTAAATGTAAACACCACATCCTGAAAACTGAGCGATTTGTCTATTGGTTTGTCTGTAGTATAGGCAAATCCGTTTTGCGCAAAAGTATTAATAAAAGTTACTATTTTCCCTTGGTCTCTGTCTTTAAAATAATGGTATTCTACAATATATTTGTGGACAGTACCCAATAATTTTTTTTCATTTAATTCCTGAATGACTTCATATTCTGCACCTTCAATATCCATCTTCAATAAATCAATATTAGCAAAGTTATTCATGAAACCGGAAAGTTGTTCTGCCTTTACCTTAATTTCATTATTACCACCGCGATGCTGAAATTTTGAAGATAAAAAAGAACCTAAATTCTCATTGATAAAAAAGGAGATTTCTTCATCTTTTGCATTTAATGCAACTTGATGTATGTACACATCTTTCAGTTGATTAACCTGCACATTTTTCTTCAGTAAAGCAAATAAATTGGGATTGGGTTCAAATGCGATAATGGTACTCTCCGGATATAGTGCTTTGAAATAAAGTACCGATACTCCGATATTCGCACCGCAATCAAAAATTACAGGCTCTTTTTTGTTCGTTTTAAAATAATAATCTTCATTCAGCCAAACTTCTTCCAGCAAATACTGAGCAGTTTCATAATCGTAGGCATTTAGTTTGAATCCGGCTATATTGAGTGAAATTATTTTATTGGGTTGATTGAAAAAACGAACTTTTATTTTCAGTAGTGCAAACTGTATGAATAACTGAATACGCTCAACTAAGGTCAAGGGTAACTTTAAATAAAATATTTTTTTTAAACTGTTCAAGGTTTCAAATATAAGGTATTCCTTTCAGCATTCTATTTTTGCCCAAAATATCTTTTATGATTTCAGTTTTAAAATGATATTTTTCAGACAACAATTGAGCCACATCATGGGCATTATATTCATTCAACTCAAAATAAATTGCTCCATTCGGGCTTAAGTTAGACTGTGCATATTTTGCTATTAAATCATAAAACAACAATGCATTATCGTTTTCCACAAACAAAGCTAGAGTGGGTTCATGCAGAATGGCAGATGCCGACATTTTATCTTGTTCATGATAGGGAATATAAGGAGGATTGGAAACAATGAGATTCCATTTTTTTTCAAGCAACCAAGTTGAAGGATGCAAAATATCTTCTTGCCTGAACACGATTTCTGTTTTATTTAATTGTCCGTTTTCTTTTGCAACTTTTAATGCTTCATCAGAAATATCTATGGCAGTAAGTTCAAATGCAGGATGCAGCTTTTTTAATGCAATGGCAATACAGCCACTTCCGGTGCCGATATCCAGCACATTTAAGCTGGTTTTGTGGTCTTTATAATGTGCTAAAATCAATTGTACCAACTCTTCAGTTTCCTGCCTCGGAATGAGTACATGCTCATTTACGTTGAAACGCATGCCATAAAAATCAGCTTCACCGAAAATGTATTGAACAGGATATTGTTGGCATACTTTTTCAAAAATAGTGTTTAAGTTTTCTAAGTCATCATCTTGTAGTTGCAGTTGTTGCAAGTTTAAAAAACGTTGCTGATAATATTCTTCCAGTACATACTTAAATAATGATTGTGCTTCGCGTTCATCAAATTCTTCCTGAAGCAAAGGCTGAATGATTTGTCTGTAGTGGAGTACGTTCAATTTTGTATTTTTGTGAAAATAGAAATTATCTTTTACTCGTGAGCGATAAAAAATCCACATGGGATGAACAATATATGAGGCGTTGTTTTCAACTGGCCGAACTGGGTGAAAGCTACGTGGCACCTAATCCTAAAGTAGGTGCTGTATTGGTGTTTGAAAACCGGATAATTGGTGAGGGCTTTCACCGGCATTTTGGTCAGGCACATGCAGAAGTAAACTGCATCAAC
>DAOQII010000162.1:0-5635 GCA_035339455.1 Chitinophagales bacterium | reverse complement strand
GACAAGAAATGCGAGGATTTATAGGATTTACAATGCTTTTAATACAAAAATTGAAACAAGAAATGATAAATAGAACGATATGGGTGTACGCTGTTATTGCTTAGCTATCTGCAGAGATTTGTACTAAACAACTTTTTATGATAAACATGCCCAAGCTACAATAAGTTATTAGATAATAAAAAGTATGTTTTGTAAATAAAATATAATATATACTATATATAAAATTATTGTATTATATAATGTCAAAATAATGCATCTCTAATTGATTAACAAAAAAACTAAGCCGCATCCACCACTCTCGTTTTTGAAAGCGAATCATGCCAAAATACACGGTCTTGAAACAGAAAACTAATGGGATCAAACGGGATAAAACGACAAATTGAACGTAAAGCAATTCTTCCAAGAGTCGGTTTTTCTCCATTTAAATCAACAACTTTAGTTCTTGTAACAAACTTTCCAATCGTCTGCCCAAAGGCTGCTTCCATAAAGAAAAAATAGGTATAAAATAACAGATAAATTTGAAATACGTTCCCAAGTATTTCTATTCCGAAAGATTGAAAAAAGACTATAATTAGCGCAATGCTCAATGAGTCTACCAAATAATTGATTACTCTTTTATTTACAGGAACCGGTTCTGTTAATTTTGTTTCTTTAAGGTTCAGCAAGTCGCTGTCTAAGTCTAATTCATATTCTACCGGCTCCATTTTAAATGCTGTATCATCAAATACCGTTTTGCAATTCATACAGCGAAATTGAGAACGTGAAAATTGTTCATATGAACCACTTCCACAACTAGGGCATACTATTTTATTCGTTGAGTTATCCATGTAATTGAGTTAAAAATGCTAAGGTGTCTGTGTTGTCAGCATACTCATCCAGTTTGGGCAACTGACTTTTGCCGAATGCCAGATAGTCTTTTCCTATAATACACTGAATTTGCGCTTCGTATTTGTTGATGTATGTATATACTTCATTAATATCATCATAATAAGTATAATGAAGGCAAGATACCGGCGAATACATGCTGTCGTTTTCCGTCATATTGACAAAGTCAATATCAATCATCGGAGTTTGTTTCATCAGATAAATGGTTCGCTGATAATCCAGATTATTGCGATAAGAATTGTGATTCATCAATACATCTTTGAAAGCCTGCCAGGCTTTTATCAGTGAAGTGAAATCATAATTTTTTGGCACGAATAACAAAGAAACATTCCGACAACCTAATCCAAAATATGAAAAGACATCTTTACCCAGATTAAACAAATCTTCTTCTGTTTCTGTTCCCGTTAAAATGGCGATTCCATTGCGGTGATTGCGAATAATATGTTGGTATTTGTTGAAATAAGTTCTGAAATGTGCGGCTGTTTGGTTGGTGCCGGTAGCAATGATTGCATCAAAATTTTCCAGCTTGCTTACTATATTTATTAAAGATGCGAACATGGGCTGGATGTCAATCAGTTTTTGTAGAAGGAATAAAGGGAGCTCTTTATCTTTTTCTGATAATTTGATTTGTGCGGTATATCCGCAAATTAAAACAGACAAAATATCGTGAAAACCTACCAGCGGTAAATTTCCGGCACATACAATTCCCACTATTCTGGGGGGCAATTTGTCTTCATACAGAAGCGTATAGTTTTTTACCCAGTTATACAGCTTAACCCCATCTAAATAGTCAGTTGCGATAGTTTGGAGCTGCATTTCGCAACTTGCTTCCGTGAACCAGTTATTGTTTAAATAAGCCTGTTGAATAGCGTTTTTCAACTCTTCATCGTATGACAAAATATACTTACCTAATTGCTCAAATGCGGCAATACGTTCATTTAAATGCATAAAAATTCAATTTCCGGAACTAATTTATAAAATACAAAGTTAATACTATTGTAAAAATAGTTACATAATTGCTTAGGAGCAAATCTCTATATTTGTAATTAAATTTCATTACTATGGCAATTCGAATAACAGATGAATGTATTAACTGCGGAGCTTGTGAACCGGAATGTCCGAATAATGCTATCTATGAAGGCGGCATAGAATGGCGAATTGCAGATGGAAATACTGTTAAAGGAAATTATACATTGATGGATGGGAGAGTAGTTGATGCAGAAGCAAAGCAATATCCGGTTTCCATGGATTTGTATTTTATTGTAACGGATAAATGTACAGAATGCAAAGGTTTTCATGAAGAACCACAATGTGCTGCTGTTTGTCCGGTTGATTGTTGTATTCCTGATGAAAACCACGTCGAAACAGAAGCAGAACTTTTGGCAAAAAAAGAAAAGTTACACTTATAAAAGTGATATAAAAACGAAAAAAGGCTGTCCATCGGACAGCCTTTTTTTATGTTGTAATTTTTTCTGTTAAAATTGGAAATCTGCATCAGTAAAGGTCATGCCGGTTTTCAAGTTTTTAAACTCATAAGTTTCATATACCCCTTTCTCATCTTCCATTCTGTGAAAAACAGGAAGATTAGTGGCTTTGTCAAAATAAATGGTCGTTACTTTAGCATATGATGATGGAATTTTCAGTTTCTGACCAGGTTTTACATCATCACCGATGCCATTCAATTCTTTTATTTTGTATTCTGAAATAGCCAAATCTGATCCAATTTGCCAGACATTGGTTTGTCCGGGTTTTACCGTATAGTCTATTATTTTATAGTCAGGGTCTGAGATAACTACTTTTAAACATTCTTTGTTGTCATACATTACAGTGCCTGCAAGTTTTACATATTTACTTAAATCTTGTCCCTTGCGTTGTGCCAAGCTCTTTTCTAAGATCATTTTTATTCGACCGAAACCTGCACGAGTTATTGGGTTGTGAACGCCTTTCATCAAAAGTTTATTCGTTGGGCTTAAGCTTAATGAAAGTCCTTTTTTTACTTTTACATCTTTTGATTTTGAAGCATCATAACTTAGTTTTGCTGATTGGGGCTCATGAGCATTGGCAAATATTTTTAATGGGCTGGCCACAACTTTGAATTCCACATCGCTTTTAGAATACGTACCATCATCCATGCGTTCTGAAGCATAGAAATGATAAGTCATGGTTTTTACATTCGCCATCGCTGTAAAGCTCTTTTGAATCAAATCATTGATGTTTGCACTTGCATTTTGTGCGTTACTCTTCCAAGCAAACAAGCTGGTAAAGAGTAGAAAAAGTAAATGTTTTTTGTACATGCGTAATAGTTTAACTGAATAAAAATAGCTTTTTGTAAGCATAAACAAAAACTATGCCAAAAAAAGGCATGTTTACTTGTGATAAAAAATTATTCTGCATTATTCAAAGTCTTTATACAGTAAATATTTTTTGCGGATAAGCTTAAATTTATTGAGTTTAGTTTGCCAGCTTGCCCTAATCGCTTTTTCACTCATCCCTTTTTCTAATTGTTGCGGAAAAGCAGTGCTTCCCATTAGCTTATTGAAAAACGAGTTCAGGAATTTATTTTTATCCGGCATCTGGTTATACGCTTGCAGAAAGTAACGCAATGTAAATTTTTGATTGCGTAGGCTATCTATTGGAAGTTCACTTAAATCATACCCATAACAAAGCTTATTCATTAATGGCGGTGATTTTGCACCTTCACGGCTTTGAGGGGTAAACTGATATAGCATGTCATCGGAAAATAAATCACTGCCATATATCTGAAATGGTTTGTCAGTGCCTCTGCCCAAGCTGATTTTATCCGTACCTTCAAACAGACATAAACTCGGATATAAATAAATAGCAGTCATATTAGGCAGATTCGGCGAAGGTTTAACCGGTAATGAATAAAAAGTTGTGTGATTGTAATTTTTGCAAGAAATGACAGTCAACTTACATACTGCTTTTTTTGCAAGCCATTTCTCGCCATTTAACATTCGGGCATATTCACCTATAGTCATTCCGTAAACAACAGGAATCTGTTGCATGCCTACAAATGAACGAAATTGTGTATCTAATACCGGACCATCTACATAATGTCCGTTGGGATTAGGCCTGTCCAGTACAATCAATGGTTTGTTATTTTCTGCACACGCTTCCATGACATATTGCAGGGTGGATATATAGGTATAAAACCGTACCCCTACATCCTGAATATCAAAAACAACAATATCCAGATCTTTCAGCTGGTTAGGTTTTGGTTTCTTATTATCTCCATAAAGAGAAATCAGTGGAATTCCTGTTTTTTTGTCCATGCCGTTATCCACGTGTTCCCCGGCATCTGCTGTACCTCGAAAGCCGTGCTCGGGAGCAAATACAGTTTTTATTTGTACACCTAATGAAATTAAAGAATCAATAAGATGCGTATTTCCAATAACAGAAGTTTGGTTGACAACCAGACCAACTTTCTTGTTTTTTAAATAGGGAAGGTAATCAGCAGTGCGTTGAGCTCCGGTAATAACATCTACAGCATGAGATAAGTGTATCATGCAATAGAAAAAAATAAACAACAGGAATGGTCTCATGCGGTAAAAGTATCAAATATTGTGCTAAATAAATTGCAGATTTTATAGGGCTGCATAGTAGTCCAATGCTCTTCGAATCAAATCTTTATCTACTTCGATATCATAGAGGCAATTTCCTATCTCATTAATTAAAGCCATTTTAATCTTAAGCTGTTCATTTTTTTTATCGGTTAAAATCAGCTTGTACAAAGTTTCAAAATCAAAATCTGAAATATCCTGTTTGGGAAAATGTCTGAGTAAGACAGTTTTAATTTCATCCAGTTCTACACTTTTCAAGCCACATAGTTGAGTAGCAATCCAGGATTCAGTAATCATGCCAATCACGATTGCTTCTCCATGTAAAAGTGGATGGTTTGTTTTTTCAAGCGAATAAGATTCAATAGCATGTCCGATAGTATGTCCAAAATTCAGTATTTTGCGAACTCCTTTTTCAAATGGATCAGCTTCAACTACTTCCTTTTTTATCTTTAATGATTGAAAAACAATTTCATCTATTTCACAATAGAAAATGTCGATAGCCCTAAAGTTTTCCCATTGGGATTTACTTTTAATAAGTGCATGTTTAAATATTTCTGCCCAACCGTTTACATATTGTCTTTGTGGCAATGTTTTGAAAAAGGAGGATGATATGATTACGAGTTCAGGATTATTAAACAGACCGATTAAATTTTTTCCATAATTCAGATCGATACCCAGCTTTCCACCAATAGATGAATCAACCTGAGATAATAGCGTAGTGGGGATATTTATAAAATCAATGCCGCGTTTATAGCATGAAGCTGCAAAACCGCCCATGTCGCCAATTACTCCGCCTCCTAAATTTAGGAGTACCGCTTTTCTGTCTGCATGGGTATCATTTAGCTTTTCCCAAATAGATGCACAAGTCACTAAATTTTTATGAGATTCGCCACTATTTGTTTTTATTTCTGTAAAATGTGAAATCTTATCTTGAATTAAGGGTAAGCACAGAGCAGAAGTATTTTCATCAGTTAATATGTAGATACCGGTATAGTTTTTTGCAGATAAAAATTCGGAAAGTACTAGACCATCCTGAGCAAATTGAATGTCATAATCATGAAGCTGTAATTGTCGCATGATGCAAAATAAGGAAAGCTATTCTCATTTTCAACCATCAGCTATTATGTAAGTACTATTTTTCTATAACAAAACCGCCGTCTAGCTTTTGG
>DAOQII010000161.1:0-5707 GCA_035339455.1 Chitinophagales bacterium | reverse complement strand
ATCTGACATCCTGTTAGTTAAGCTGGAGTAAGACAGAAAAAAGCTTATTAAGCTTGTTCTATCTTGGCAAAGTTTGTTTTTTCACATCCAAATATGTCAGTAAAATAATCATCCATCTCATTGGCTTTCAGAATAAGCTGACTTAAATGTTGTTTTACTGTTTCGCTCTGATCTGAAAACACATCGGAAATACGCACCCTGTAGGAGATAAAAATTTGATTTTGATAAACCCCCAATTTATAGGGTGATACCGGATTATTACAAATAAACTTAAACAAGTTTTCAAGATTCCCGGTAGGTAAATTATTAATCGGCGAAGTAGCATACAAATAATTTCGTTCGTAAACAAAAATACGCACTAATGCAGAGCCTGAATAAAATTCCCAAAACTCAGCACCATTGCGAGAAAGTACCGGGTCTAATCCCATGTTTTCTATTGCCGACTCTACAAATACAGACAATTTTCCGGTCTCTTTATCATCAAATATTTTCTCGTTGATATTAGCTCCGCAATTCGGACAATAATCCGTCTTCTCAAAAATCAATGATTTGCAAGAACTGCACTTTAATGAAAACTGGTCGCTCTTATTTTCTTGAAATGATGCCAGTTCTTCTTCCACCACTTTGCCGGGTATGGCAAAACCCACATTATCGGCTTCTGTAAATTTAGCTGTCGTTACTCCCACCAGTTCGCCATTTTCGTTTACTACCGGCCCTCCGCTGTTTCCGGGGTTCACAGCCGCATCTGTTTGGATATAATTTTTCCCGTCTAATAATTGTTTTTCATTGGAAACGATGCCTTCCGTAATGGTATAGGGCATCCCAAAAGGATATCCCAGTACAAATACTTTATCACGGCTGCGTACTTCCTGAACATTTTCAAATGGTATAGCGGCTTGAGAAAGGACTTTCTCACTTCGCAAAAATGCAATATCTGCATCCGGATTTACATACACTACATGTGCCCGGTATCTGTCTTTATTTTGATTTTCGAGTGAAACTAACTTATTGCCTTCAATCACATGATAGTTGGTTACAAACAGGTTCTGTTTGCTCAGATAAAATCCGCTACCGCTTCCGCTGGCGGTATTAATTTTATAAACGGCTTGTTTTATTTCGTTGTCATTCATAGTCCGAAAATCTTTTTAAAGAATCCTTTATTTTCTTTTTGTGCTTCATCAGCAACTTTACTAACGGAAACAGTAAAATTATCTTTAGTCATAATAGTGTGTATAGCATCATATAATATTTTTGCAGACTCCTGCATAGGCTTTTCAGATGCATCCGTCATGGCTTTTGTCAGCAATGCGGCTACAGATGTATCCACATTATAACTGTAAAACAAATTAAGTATTCCGTATGACATAGAAAATGTAGCGCCAATATTATCACCGGCCTTCATTTCTTTTTCAGCTGTTTCGTAGGCATATTTTAGGTTATTGCGAACTGCGTCCAGATTAGCATTGTATTTATAAGGCACAAAAATCTCTATCTTATACAAATCTTTTTTCAGCTTTTCCTTATCTGTTGTTTGCAGTTTCTTCAGAAAATCTTTAGCGGTAGACATGCGCTGATAGAAATCTTCTTTACTGTTTAAAAAAGAGATCGTTTTTTCCAGTTCATTGCGCAAATTGCCTTGTGGCACACAGTAATAATCAATTTTAAGCAACGTTGTTATTAATACATCCCATAAAAAGGCGGTCAGTCTTTTATTTTCCAATTGCTCATAGCCGGAAAGTGCTTCAGCTGCATAAGCTTGTATCCTGTCATAAGCAAGGTTCTTTTGTTCTTCAGTCAGCGACTCTGTTTTGGGCGTTTGAATATGCGTTGCTGAAAATTTGGTAATGAACTCATCATCATAATTATCGGCATTAATACATACTTCCCGTAAAACATCATAAATCTTATAGGGTTCGCACAATGTCAAAGGACAACTAAAGTTGAATGTAAGCTGATTTTCAGTTAAGTCTATGCGTGAAAGTGTAAGCGGGCTGAAATTAATCTGGGCAACCTGTCGCAATAAGGGCACCTGTTTGGCTGTGCTGATATCCAGGAACGGAGCGGTAATAAACAATGTATCCTCCGAAATTTTCAAACCTACAGTAACAGAGCCGTGAGGAATAAAATATTCAGTTTTGTCAGCATTTGCATATTTATCTTCCAACGCTTTATCTATATAGACAACGAGAGTCCTTACACTTTCTGCATATTGTTTTTCATCATACTTTTTAAGCACTTCCTCCCATAGTTTATCATTATCTTTCGATGGAGATAAGGGCAATAATGTTGGATGAAAAGATAGGTTATTATTCATAATTATTCTTAGGAGGTGCTAAATTACTACTTATTTCACATTTACACTAAATTAATCTATACTTCGCCACTTTTGCTTAAATTTATACCTGATTATACCACAATGATAAAGATATTAATTGCTGATGCACATTTTTTAATCCGTACCGGGTTGACTTTTTTATTATCAGAGCAGAAAGATTTTGAGTTAGTAGGAGAAACGGATCAACCGAGCAACTTAATTGCTTTGGCTAAAGCCACACAACCTGATGTAGTTATTTTTGATTACAAAAGCGGCAATCATTTTTCAATTGACGATATCAAACGGCTGAAGATTGTTTTGCCGGATTGTGGAATATTAATTATTTCGGATGATCAGCATAAAGAGTCCATTTTTACGGCAATTGAGATGGGAGCCATCAGTTTTCTGACAAAAGAGTGTGACAAAGAAGAGATTATCGGTGCTGTCCGGGCAACTGCAAAAGGTGAGAAATTTTTGTGTCACAAGATTATAGATATCATCATTGAAAGCCATGTACATAAAGATGAAGACATGTGCAAAGCCTTAAACTTATCAGCAAGAGAGACAGAAATTATCAAACTTACTGCAAAAGGCTGGCAGGCTAAAACAATAGCGGAACACTTATTTTTATCGACACACACCGTCTATACGCATAAAAAAAATATCATGAAAAAACTGAAGATTAATACCTCTTCAGAAATGATTGTTTACGCCATCCAAAACAAACTGATTACAGAGGAAGAATTTTCCGAAGCGTAATTATACATATCTGTTTTTATTCTATTAAATACAGTATTTTTTATTGTATTTAACTCCAACAAAATTTCTATTATGAAAAACCATGTAAGCACACTTATTTTTGATTTGGGCAATGTAATTATCAATCTGCTGGATGACCAACAATGGTATCAAAACTTGGGTGCCGTCTGCAAGGAAATGGAATTAATGCGCCTTAAAAATGCAGGTTTCTTTGATGAATTTGAAAAAGGAAATCTGACCGAACTGGAATTTTTGCATAGCCTCAAAACTATAGCAATTAATACAGCTGTAACCGAAACGGATATTATTGCTGCTTGGAATACCATTCTCTTAGACATACCGCCTTCGAGAGTAGATATGCTGAAAAAACTGAAGCAAAAATATCGCATCATATTACTCAGCAATACAAACAGCATTCATATCTCAAAGATTGAAGACTATTGTGTGTCTACATTCGGAGAAAACTGCCTGCAAACATGTTTTCACCATGCATATTTTTCTTATGATTTGCATGAGCGGAAACCTGATGCTGAAATTTATGAACAAGTAAAGTGGCTTGAGGATTTTCTGCCAAATGAAACATATTTCTTTGATGACAAACCCGAAAATTTAATCTATCCAAGCATGATGGGAATTCAAACTTTTTTGGTTGACCAAGAAATCTCTCACATCTTATCAGCTATTGGTATATACGAATGATGCATATTGATAATTAAACGAAAAATGTATACATTTGTATTCAGATATGAAGAAACTTTTACTTTTACTTTTCAGTATATCCACTTTTTACATTTTTGCACATGACCATCATGGCGAAAACAAGGTAGTCTTAAGCGATGTGTATTTGGAAAAGCAAATTGACCGCTATTTAATATCCTTTAAAATTCATACACTTGAAAAAAGACCGGTTGATTTTGCCAAAATAAACCTGGTCGTTAACCGTAAAGTAATAGCTTCGAAGAATATAGAGTATATTACAAAAGAAAAGAAAGATTATCAAATCAGCTTTGAGAAAGGCATAATCACCAGCGATACAGACCAAGTGCTCTTGCATGTGGTAAATGTTGACGGCTATTATGGCAACTGGCGCACACAGCCTATAAAAATTGACAGCCTTCCAGAAACATCCACTTATCAATACGACAATGTAGGAGCTTATGAGTTATTTGCTGATGCTCCATGGATGATGAAAATATATAACTCTTCAGGAGTAAAAAACAGTGTACCCGTTTTGCTTATTCTCCACGATGGAGATGGTGTTTCCTACCCCTGGATACAGTATGCCGATATCTATATCAAAAAATCTACCGATGCAGCATTTGGCACACCACTTACATTCAACGGGCTGACTAATGCACAGTTTCAGGCGCTGTTTACTAATAAATCAACTGCTGATGCAACGTTAAACCGCAAAGCTTTTGACCAAAGTCTCGCCGTAAAAGACGCCAGCCACACTATTGCATTTACGGAATCAACCTACTTTTCCCATCTTTTAAATATACCTCTGTTCAAAATTTCCTGTGGTATGCCACTTTTAACATTCCAGCCTCATCATTAAGTACATTCACTGATACTGATGTACTGGATATAAAAGTAGTATATACCATACGCATAACTCCATTGAGCAACCCGATTACTTACTTACGTGTTTTTCGGACTGCCAATAATCTGCCCAGTATTACAAACTGGTACAAGGGAGATACACATTTACATAGCATATATACGCAAAATACAGCTGAACAGGGTTTGCCACTTCCTGCAACTAAAGATGCTGCAAAACTCATGGGCATTGACTGGATTATCACAACCGACCATACCTCTGATTTTGATAATTATGGTGATGGAAACGTAAATAACAACTGGTCAAAATTAGGAACAGAAGTAGTTGCCTTAAATGCAGCCGACCCGACAATGATGTATATCCGTGGACAGGAAGTAGCCCTAAAAAACTCTATTGGCAAACTTGTCCATTTTTTAGGATATCCCAGCTATTCAAACCCCACTACTGCAGGATTTTTGGGAGATGGCAACGGCGATGCAACACCCACAAATGTAACTATTGACAATGCACTGAATAGTCTGTTTCTGAGCAATGGTTTTTGCTATGCCGCACATCCTTTTGCCACCAATGACGAGTTAAGCCCTCTGGTAAATGGCGGAATCTGGAATTTGGGTGATGACGATTTTACAATTAACGGGAATAACTTCCCACAAACCGGAGGCAATATTATCTGTAATGACCCGACAATAACATCCGATGTTTTAGTCAGCAATGGGAACGACCCTAATAAGTTTGTCAAAGATGCACTAAAAGGCGGGCAAATATGGAATGAGCGTTCATCCATGTTAACAACTGACTCTCCGGATGACCCGTATAATATTGGAGGTGGGCATACTCCATTTGCGGCTTGGCCTAATGATTTAACACAGCATTGGAATCGATTCAGACAAGGATTGGAAATAATTAATTTTATTAATAAAAAAGGATTACTGCTTAAAAACAGTAACGATGCCATACAAAACTGGAAATTCTATCTTTCTGCAGGTACGGATGCACATGGCTCTTTTAATTATTCTACCACTAATTACGTGCAATCATTTTTAGGAAATCTTGGCGGATCTATACAAAATAAT
>DAOQII010000160.1:0-5731 GCA_035339455.1 Chitinophagales bacterium | reverse complement strand
CACTACTCACTACTCACTACTCACTACTCACTACTTACTACTTACTACTTACTACATACTACCCACTACTCACTCACTCCTAAAGTTTTTCCGGATATACCCCATCTGCTATTTTTTTGCGCAATGCAGCTATAACTAAATCTTTTTCTTCTGAATAAGTTACACCACACCAGTCTTTACCATCGGGTAATAATTTTACTTTTATTTTGCCTTCATTCATCATTTTAGAAACTACTGTTGGGATTAAATATTCGGCTTTAAGTTCGTCAATGTTTTCTGCAAAAAAGCTGTTCCATTGAGATTCCAGTTCAGGAAATAAAGCACAGGTGAAGCCCCAGAAATTCATAGAAGCAAAACTATGGAATGGAATTTCAGTAAAGCTTTTATCGTCATTCTCATTGCGCAATTTACCATCAGCTAAATCTATTTTTGTCATTTCGGTAATGGCTACCAGTTCATTGTTTTCATTTAATGTGCAAACTCCGCGAGACACCGTTCCAATAGCAGACAAGGTGTTTTCAAGCGGATATCCAACCAGGCAAAAAGTAGGTGCATCATTATCTAAATTAGAGAGGAACTGATGAATAGACTGATAGGCTTCTCTGCCATAAAAATCATCGGCATTAATACAAACAAAAGGATTATTGACCAAATCTTTAGTTGCTAATATTGCCTGACCTGTTCCCCAAGGTTTAGTACGCCCACTGCTTACTCCTTCCGGAGCAGCTTGGATAGCATATTGTACTTTTATTTTATCTTGCCAAACATCTTGAATATGCTGGTCTAATAGGTCTTTTAAGTCGTTTCGGGTAATAATGACTACATCTGAAAATCCGGCTTGGATGGCATCATAGATGGCATAATCCATCAGCCACTCTCCATTTGGTCCGAATGCATCTGCTTGTTTCACACCACCATAACGGCTACCGATGCCTGCAGCCATGATAACTAATGTAGTTTTGCTCATGTCGCAAAGATAAAAAAATCGAAAAAATGTTTATCGAAAAAAAAGTACATCTAATATGACTATATTCTTGTATAATGGTTTGTAGATAAAATGTCAGGGGGCGCACCTCAGGTGCGCCCCCTAACATTATTATACTTTTTAAATGATATGATTAAAATGTGAATATCGCTGCTAATAACAACCGATATTGTAAGTTGCTTGCCTCGCCATTATGTCCGATAAAAACTTTATCTTTCGCATAATCTAATCTGAATTCCGGTACTAAACGCAACATGCCACCAATAGTATAAGAAGAAGTTAGCGTGAAATCTGCATATTGTTTTGAAGAACCTGCAACAAATGGCGCTGCGTAATCACCATTATACAAATAGCCTATTCTGGCACCTATAGCCGCTTTATCAGTAATAGCATACTTGCCGTACAAATAGACAGAAGCAAATTGTGCATTTGATTTGGCATCGTCTTTTTTGTTAACTTTTAAAAGCCATCTGTAATACGCCAAGTCTATGGCCAGCGTACCTTTTCCATTTTTGCCTAAAGTAGCAGAAGTAGTGGAGCCTAATGCAAATTTATATCTACGCTGAAACAATGTATCAGGCTCATTACCACCTATAAAATTTAAACAGGTACTTACTTTTGAGCCTGTATATCCGACTTGTGCACCTACATATTTATTTCTGTCATCATCAGATTTGGTGTCAGTATCGTCAAAGAATCCCAACAAGACATTCCAGTTTTTCTTGGTAAAATTGGCCTTAAACCCGGTATGATAAAACGGACCGTTTTGAAATGCCAGCGAAGTGGAATAGTGGAAATTATTTTGCGGTTCTATCAATTCATAACCAAAGTAGGTACTGAAATTCCCTAAAGTAAATTTCACCCAGTCTGTCGGGGCATATGTCATGTATAATTGTTTGATGGCTAAAATGGTGTTTGCATACAACGTGTTATTGGCAGCTTCGGCACGCGGACCAAAACCAATATCTGCCATAAAACCAACTTTCTTTATCTCTTTGCTCATCATTAAATTCAACATGCCAAGTTCAAAAGAATTGGCTTTAGTTGGAAAGACTTCATTTAGTACAGTGTTTGTATGTTTTCCTGCAAAATTAGTTTGTACATAAGCATCTACTGAGCCGCTTATTTTGAAAGGAATTCTGCTTTTTACTTCTTCCCATTTTTCTTCCATACTTTTTTTCTCTTCTTTTGTTATGATGGCAATAGTAGTATCTTCTTGCTGTACTTGTATCTGTTGGGCTTGAACCTGTTTAGTAAGTAAGTCTACTTTTTCTTCCAGAGCTTTAATGCGTTCAGCATCCGTTTGTGCATGCAGTTTCGCCAGGCTGAAAACCATCACCGTAACGAATAAAATACTTCTTTTTTTCATAAGCGTAAGATTTTAAAAATTAACTATATGCAATACTAAGCATGAAATAATCTGAATCCTATTTTTGAAAGTTAATAAATTTTGAGCAATACATTACTAAAATGGTTTAATTGCGTAAAATTATTTAATAATTTTAGTACATAATGCATTTAAGTGCCTGTTTTGTTTAAAATAATACAATAATATTTTTTAAGATGAATCAGTTATCAAAACCCTATGTTGTAATGAAATGTTATGTAAACTGGATTAATTATAATACAATAGGCAGCAAAAACCTTATCTCGATTTTGCTTACGTTTGAATATAATCTTGTTAAATTACTGATTTCTTTAAACCCTTAGTTGTTAAGAGATTACTTATGAATAACCTCTTGTAGAGTTTGATTTATAGTTATTACCACAATGATGTGAATAGGTTTTTGTAGAATTAAAAATGTTAACTCTAAAAGATTGAGGAAATATAGAAAAATTTCGGAATTACCAAAAGCGATACTACGTTATTGTCTGACTATCTATACTGATTTGCACCAGACAGCTATTTATGAATAAAATTGTTATGTTTTTATGTGGTTTAAACCATACAACGAGTTATGAATAATATGTTGTTATTGATTTATTTCATCAATTCCTGTACGGCTCTTTGTACCATTTTGTCGTTTTGTGCAGCTATGTAGTAATAGCCTTCATTGTTGTATAGCTGACGGGCTAAATAACTCTTTATTTTTTCAGAAAGATAATTGCGGGAAACAGCAGCATATTTCAATTCGGCAGCATTCGCACCTTTAGATTGTGCAAATGTGACAAATTGCTGATAGAGCAAATCATCTACTTTGAAGCCTGTATTGAAATTTTGCTCATTTTTATAAACAGTTAATGCCGTTTTCTGATTGTTGTAATAATTAAAGACAAATTCCTGAAGTGCATTTGTTTCGGCCACTTTTTGTACAAATGGATTGAGCATACTGGTATCCAAGGCAATAAAAATATCCGGTGTGATACCGCCGCCACCATAAATTGTTCTGTTTTTTATCAGCGTATGGTATACTTGTTTTTTGTTTTGCTGAATGCTGTCGGCGCTGAAAGCTTCGTGATTGGCACGCTTAAAGGCATCCATATAATAAGCTTCTGCCCCTTCTGTGTATGGACTTTGTATAGATCGGCCACTGGGTGTATAATACTTTGCAACTGTAAGTCTTACAGAACTTCCGTCTCCAATTTCATATTCTTGCTGAACCAAACCCTTGCCGAAAGTGCGTCTGCCAATAATGACACCTCTGTCCCAGTCTTGTATGGCTCCACTCACTATTTCACTGGCTGATGCCGAACCTTCATCTACTAAAATCACCAGTTTGCCCGTTTCAAACAGTCCCATGTTTTGTGCTTTGTCTGTAGTCTTTGGCATCGTTCTTCCCTGTGTTACTACTATGGTTTTATTACCTTCTAAAAATTCATCCGCAATTTGAATAGCCTGATCCATGAAACCACCCGGGTTTTGACGCAAGTCCAAGACTAATTTATTCATACCTTGTTTTTGCAAGGCTTCCAGCTTTTGCATAAATTCCTGATAAGTTGTTTTTGCAAAGCGGTTGATTTTGATATATCCGACTTCTTTATTCAGCATAAATCCGGCATCAACAGAATAAATTGGAATTTTATCCCGAACAATGGTGTAATTTACAATTTTACGAGTGCCGGCTTTCAAAACACCTACTTTTACTTTGGTACCTTTGGGTCCTTTTAGTCTTTTCATTACCATCTCGTTGGTTATTTTAATTCCTGCAGCACTTGAGTCATCAATAAAAATGATTTTATCGCCTGCATTGATTCCGGCTTTTTCGGAAGGCCCGCCGCTAATAGGGGTATTCACATAAATGGTATCTTTTTGTAAGGAAAATTCGATGCCGATACCGTCGAAATTGCCATCCATAATTTCTTCTTCATGTTTCATTTCTACAGGAGGCAGATAAACACTGTGCGGGTCTAATTTTGCCAGCATTTCATTGAGCGTTTCATCGTAGAGTTTTTTGGTATCTACCGTATCTACATATCTGGAATCTATTAAGCTGAGGATATATTCCAGTTTGGACTGATTCGTTTTAGACGATAAAAAGCTGAAACGAGCGGTATTTCTTTCTTGTATTTTATAGCCTGCATAGATGCCAAACGCCAAAATGAGGGCAGCAAAAAGAGGTAAATAAGCCTTGTTGATATTCATTGAGCAAATGTAAAATTTTAAAAATGAAAGTAATCTTAAATTTTTTAAAGTGCTCGGTGTTTATTCAAACAAGTTAAAATACGTACCTTTATTGCCACACAAAATCATGGCACACAAATCTGGATATATCAATATTTTGGGCAAACCCAATGTGGGCAAATCTACCTTGATGAATGCCTGGGTAGGAGAGAAGATTTCTATTATCACTTCTAAAGCTCAAACTACCCGACATCGCATTTTGGGAATCCTCAATGGCGAAGATTTTCAATTGGTGATTTCTGACTTGCCGGGTATCATTCAGCCTGCTTATAAAATGCAGGAATCCATGATGGATTATGTCTATACTTCACTGGATGATGCGGATGTATTTATCTATATGGCTGAAGCGGGCGACAAACCCGATACGCAGCCTACAGTGTATCAGAAAATAAAAGACCTCAAAACTCCCACTGTTTTATTATTGAATAAAATTGATTTGTTTCAGCAAAAAGAAGTGGAAGATGCCATTGCTTTGTGGCAGGCAGATTTTCCAAAAGCTGTGGTATTGCCGGTTTCGGCACAGCATAAATTCAATATTGAGTCGCTGATGCATTTTGTTTTGGAACATATCCCTGAATCAGCTCCTTATTTTGAAAAAGATGCACTGACTGATAAGCCTGAGCGCTTTTTTGTTACGGAAATAGTGCGAGAAAAAATATTACTGAATTATAAACAGGAAATTCCTTACAGTTGCGAAGTTGTTTGTACTTCATTTAAAGACAGCGATAGCATTATTCGCATTCATGTGGATATTTATGTAGAACGCGATTCGCAAAAGCCGATATTGATTGGCAAAAATGGCGAAATGCTGAAACGTGTGGGTACACAGGCACGCAAAGATTTGGAAGCCTTTTTCGGCAAACAAGTGTTTTTACAAACCTTTGTCAAAGTATCGGACGACTGGCGCAATAATGACAGTATGCTGAAAAAATTCGGCTATAAAGAAAGCTAGTTTGTGATTTACTCACGAACAAAATTTGTGAACATATCTATAAGCACTCCCGCAAAAGAAATGCTGATACCAAATATAAATAATTTTAGTGTTTTTTGATAGTATTTTTCCTTATTAACTTCAGCAGTATTCATTTTTAAAGCTCTGTACAGTACTGCAATCAAGCATATTA
>DAOQII010000159.1:0-5745 GCA_035339455.1 Chitinophagales bacterium | reverse complement strand
ATCCGTAGAAATTACTTCTGCGCTTACATCCCCATCGACCAGCTCGCATATTTTTCTATAATGATTAAGTACATTTTCTTCTCCGGTAATTCCTTCTTTTGCCATAAGCGAAGGATTAGTAGTGCATCCATCTAAAATACCCAAAGACACGCCCTCTTTTATTTGTTCTAAATTTGCTGTATCTATAAAAAATTTCATGCCTTTTTAATTTTGTGCAATAATACGATTATTTTAGTTCTTGAAACTTGGTAAATCGAAATACATCCTGTTTGAATTGATTACAGTTTATTAATTTCCAAGATCATATTCTGATTTATCTTCCATAATTTCATCTACCTCGCCATAGCTTCCACCGTCAGATCCGATAAGGAACTCCTCTCCTTCGTCACAGATATCTTTCAGCAGCTCTTTATCTTGCGGTTCAAAGAACTTCATGCTTTTATCTAATTTCAATTTAGGATCATTATAAACATAGCTCATAAACCTTCCCCATGCCGGAGCTGCCGTATGATTACCTTGTCCGGCTTTTAAAATAGGATCATCATAGCCTACCCACACCCCTGCAACTAACTGTGGTGTGTATCCGATAAACCAGGCATCAGTATTTCCATTGGTTGTTCCTGTTTTCCCCGCCATATCTTTTACACCAATGCCATAACCTTGCAAACTTGCCGCCGTACCGCCTGCACTGACCGGTCCTTTCATAATCTGACACATTTTATAAGCGGTATTGTCATTCAGTACTTCTTTCATATCCGGGGTAAAACTTTGTATGATGTTTCCATCTTTGTCTTCAATACGCATTAAAAATTGAGGCTTGGTACTGATGCCTGCGTTAGGAAAAGTGGAATAAACGGCTAACATTTCATACAGTGATAAATCTGCAGAACCGAGACAAAGGGAAGGTACGACAGGCAATTTTGTAGTAATACCCATTTTATAAGCCAAATCAACCAAGGCTTCGGGACCGAAATTTTTCATCATATATGCCGCTGCCGTATTGATAGAGCGGGCAAGGCAATGCCTCATATTACCGGGGCTGCCGCTGCCACGAGGTGTCCATACCGTACCGTGATAACGAATGGTAATTGGGCCTGTAGGTATTACCATACAAGGCGACCATCCATTATCTACTGCCAATGCATACTGAATAGGTTTAAATGTTGAACCCACTTGTCTTTTCACATTCGGGCTGGCGTGATCGTATTTAAAAAATTCAAAATTTGGACCACCTACCCAGGCTTTAACAAATCCGGTATTGGTTTCCATAGCAATAAATGCCGTTTGCATAAAACATTTGTAATACACGATAGAATCCCATAATGACATAGTAGTATCTTTCTCCCCTTTGGAGTATGAAAAGACCGTCATTTTTCTTCTCGTCGTTTTATAATAATTGATAATTTCTTCTTGAGATTTATCTTTTACTTTGTCATAATCTGCTGAATTTTTAATGGCAGCCAGTATAGCTCTTCTGCCTTTGGGTTTATCCCAGATTGATACATAATTACCGACACCAAAACGGCGAATATTATCGATTGCGGCTTTTTCTGCATGCATTTGCATACGCGTATCTAATGTGGTATATATTTTTAAACCATCTGTGTAAATATTCCATTCTGTGCCATCCGGTTTTTTATTGTCTTTAACCCATTTTTTTAACCACTCGGCAAGAGAAGCCCTGAAGTAGGGTGCAATACCATCATTAGGAGATTCCGGATGGAAATTAAGCACAATAGGTTTATCTTTCAATTCTTCAAATTGAGCTTGAGTAATTACACCTTGCTCAGCCATGAGGCGCAATACGGTAGCCCGACGATGACGTGTTCGCAATTCAAATCTTTTGGGATTGAAATATGCCGGATTTTGCAACATACCCACAAACATTGCCGACTCTTCTAAATTCAAATCTTTAGGTTGTTTTCCGAAATAAATACGAGCTGCACTTTTAATCCCATCGGCATTATTAAGAAAATCAACATAGTTTAAGTACATGGCCATTATCTCATGTTTAGTATATCGTCTTTCTAACATGATAGAAATAATATATTCTTTTGCTTTTTGAAAAATGGCTACAAATTTATTAGCAGAGCGATTATGAAACATTAACCTTGATAATTGTTGAGTGATGGTACTGCCACCTCCTCTAGTCCCTAAAAATAATAAGGCAGAAACGGTACGTTGGTAATCAATTCCTGAATGCTCATAAAAGCGTTGATCTTCAGTGGCAACAAGTGCCTTCTCTATCCAAGGTGATAATTCATTAAAATTGACATTACTTCTGTTGCTGGAAAAATATTTACCTATTAAAACAGAATCAGCTGAATAAATTTCGGAAGCTACGTTTGTAGTCGGATTATCTAAATCAGATATATCAGGTAATTTACCAAATACGCCTATTCTTACTAAAACAAAAAACAGAATAACAGCCAACCAAAAAAATGCGGTAAGTTTAAACCAATTTTTCGGATATGATAACCAATGCAAAACTTTCATGCTTAATAATTTTCGATATAGTATTTAGAGTAACTTTTTAGTTTATCCATCGTGCTGATTTTCCTGAAATTGGATGGTGCTACGATATAATAATCTGCTTTAAATTCATTGCCCTGACCCAAAATTAGCGTGGGATTAGCCTGTATCAGCGTGGAGTATTTTTTTGCTAAAGCCAATCCGTCAAAGCGTTTGATTTGTATAAATGCAGTATTGCCGATAAAATGTGTATTCACTTTTACTTTATCGTCTTTGAAATTCTTGTTATTGAAATTTTCCACATTTTTTATCACGTCATTAATGCGGATATAAGGGTCTTTCAGTTCAATTAAGAAAATCAGCCCTGTCGTATCGTAACCCCAAGACACACTTGAATCTACATAGGTCTGTAAAGTATTTACGGCAATTTCCGGAGTGGTATCGACTAATGAATTTTCAATTTGCAAATAAGTCATAAGATACGTCTGCGCTTTTTCTTTCACTTCACCCGTAGGATATTTGGCTATAATTTCAGAAAGCGCTTTTTTGTACTCATTGTATTGTTTCAGCTTACCGAATGATACGGCATTCAAAAATTCAAACTGTGGAATTTCAAATGCTGACGGATATTTTAGTTTTGCTAAAGAATTATTCTTGATTACATCGTTATAATTGCCATCTAAAAACGACTTGTATGTGGAAGCATAAAATTTAGCCGATGTTTCTTCACTCTCTCCCTGTGTTTTTGGTTTATTCATATTTTGGATGACTTCTGCTACTTCTGACATCGGGTAATTTTGCAGGATATAATCTTTTTCTTTCTGTGCTAAACCATTCAGGTTTTGTTCAGTGTAAATCAAGTATAAATAATAGTGTGCTTTTGCGTCATTATCACTATTCGGAAAACGACTGATCAACTCATCAAAGGCAGCTTTTGCTTTGGGTAAATTATTGAGTTTGTTTTTAAATATCTCGCCGGTACCAAATAATGCTTTTGCAATCAGTTTATCCGAAGCCATAAATTCTTCCGGGGTTTTAGGTATTTGCATTTCAGGGTTTGCTGCAATATCTTTTGTCGATTTTGTTTTATTTTTAGTTGTATCCACCGTATTATTGGTATTCAGCTGTTGCAGACTTTCATCAATTGTCAAACTTTTATTACTTCGTCGCCAGTAATCTTCGAGTTTTCGGTCGCCCCAAATCTGCTTAAACTCATTATACCCTCTGCTTCTTGCTTCCGGATTATAGAAATACCACAACCCGTTTGATACATCTGATGTAGCAGCCAGTCCTGTATTTGTCGTTCCGTTGTTTATAGCCTCGTCTGAACTGAAACGATTTTTCTTTTTCTCTTGTTTTGCTAACTGCGCCAAATATTCATCCAATTCTTTCGGAGACATTTTGCCCAGACGTTGAAGACTGTCTTGTTCATTAATCGTTTTTTTATACTGCGCCAAATTGCCCAATACCGACTTGCGCGACACGATTTCAGCATAATCCGGTGTCGTATTGGGTAAATAGGCTACTGCACTGTCATAATAACGGGCGGCAGTATAATAGTCTTCTTTATCGTAATAAATTTCACCCAATTTTAAATACGACTTGCCTTTTTGTTGCAGATCATCTTTGCCATATTTAATTGCTTTCAACAATGATGTAATAGCACCGGATGTATCTTTTACATAATAATAATAGCGGGAAAGTGCATAATATACTTCATCTGCCTGATCGCTGTATTTATTTCTTTTCACCAGTTTATTCAGCATCTTGGGCACATCCTCACTGCCTAATTCCGGATGGATAACATATAAACGTGCTTGCTGAATTTGTGCATATAAATGCAGTTCATCATCTTTTGTATGTTTTGATGCTTTTTTATAGTAATCCAAAGCATCTAAAGCCTGATTGTTTTTTTCATAAAGTTGTGCAAGCAAATATTCATAATAGGCTTTATTTTTCTTTTTCTTTATGTAGAGCAGTGCATTTTCCAAACTTTCGGTTGCCGGCAAATAATCATTTCGGCTGGTAAAATAATAAGCCTCCACCAAATGAAATTCTCGTCTTTGCTTTTTGGTTAGTTTTCTCAGCGATTTGCCGTAAGCAATCATACTTCGGGCATCGGCATAATTATGAAGCTGTATTAATGTTTTTGACATCCATACTATTGCATCAGGTCGTGATGGTTTATGTTTTATCTTTTCCCAAAAAGACATTTTATCCTTCTTAGCCTCTTGTTTATAAGTTAAACTATCGGCACCGCTTTGAATTTGTTTATCATCATTAGGGTCTTTATAATAAGGATTTTTTACATACTGATCACCCATTAGTACATAAGGTAATTTCGGGTCAAAATTAGGCTTATCCGATTTTTTCACAGATGTGTTGGCTTTCATAACGGTAGTATCCAATGAAGAAGACTTCCCTTTTGCTTTGGCAATCAACTCTGGTGGAATTTTTTTGCCTTTCTTTTGTAAAGCAATAATTTTTTTCTTGGCTTTTATAATTTCTTCAAGTTCTTTTTTCTTTTTATCAATAGCTGCTTTTTGTTTATCGCGTGCATCTTCTGCTTTTTCCTTGGCTTCTTCCTGTTGTTTTTTGTATTGAAACTCTATAATTTGCTTTTTCTTACCCGCTGCTTTTTCCAGTTCTTTTTGACGCTTTCTGATATACTTCAATCGGTCTTTATTTGAAAACTCCAGCTTATTATTCATCATGCCGGGTTTCATTGTGGTAACGATATACTGAAAGGTGGTAAGTGAGGTGTCGTACTGCTTACGCAAAAATTGAGATTTGCCCAGCAGCAAATAGGCATTATCGCGCCAGCGACTGTAATCATGCAACTGCAAAACGATTCCCACCTTTTTTTCTATGGTTTCCAAATCGCCTTGATAAGCGGAAAAATCGGATGAATCGTGATAATAAAACGGCAACAAATTGGAATAATTGATTACACGGCTAAACTCATAATTATGCACCAGCTCTTTGTATAGCTCACTGGCATTAAAATAGTAGTTGTTGCGTGTAGTGACATCCCCCCAAGCACGCTTTAAAATATTGGGCTTTTCATATTGACTATTAGACTTTTTCTTTTTTTGCGCACCAAAAACTGAAGACAATAAAAGTAAAGCCCCAAGGAAGAGTATGAGTTTTTTTAGATTAGATGGATGCATGCTCGCTTTAATTCGCTAATTTTAACGCAATTTCTTAAAATTATTTTATATTCAATAGTGAATTTTGTTTAAATACGTGTTGTGTTGAAAAAATGGAACTGGC
>DAOQII010000158.1:0-5783 GCA_035339455.1 Chitinophagales bacterium | reverse complement strand
AATACGATGCCGGCCACAACGCCCAATATGATTTTATAGTAGCGTTCTAAAAAATATTCGATATTTTCGACAAAACCGGTTAGTTTTTCGTTGCTTTCTTCAATAATATCGTGCTCTTGTTGCTGAGCAATCTGTTTCTTTTTAGCCATTATTCAAAAATTTTCAGAGGGCAAAGGTACGGCATTTTCAGATAATTTTATAATAAAAAATAATGAGAAAAAAATGCTCGAAATTAGCATTGGGAAACAGATAGAGGCAGTAATAATGTTGTAAGATGCTGAATTACAAGAGGAAATGTTTATTACCAAGTACCACCTGCTGAAAACAGAAAGTCAATGTTGGTATCGAGGTCATATAGCCACTGGTAACCATGTACAGCATCCATGCAAAATGGTTCCAATAATCTTAACATAATCAAATATCTGGTTTTTGACAAGTTGCAAATGAAATGGAGCTTGTCATAAGTTATAATGCCTTGGTCATAATTTGAAAGTTTGAGTGTCAGTTTGCAGTTTAATGACTCAATAAAATACAAACTTTCCAAAGATAATTCATTTTCATTTTGTACTATTTCCAGGCTTATAGCATTATAAAATTCCTTTGCTTCAGAATTGTTAAAATCATAAAGTCTTATCAATTCATCGGTAATTATACCCGAATATTTTCCTCCGGCGCTAATATCATCAAGGTATTCTAATTTCATTTTGAAACTGTTAAACTGAAATTTAAGATACGAAACTCAGTGAGATAGATTTGTTAGTTAAATTTAGTTAGTTTTTAGTTAATGAATAGCAAAGCTGATGAATTTTTGGGTGGATAAATTTTATTATCATAAAATAAATAAATATATTAATACTTATAAATAATTGAAAATAAATTGCATTTATTATATGTTAAGCATAAGCAATTAATGCATTATGGAGTATGCTAAATTTACTTAGATTTAATGCTATATACAACTAAATCAATCTAGGGTAGAGCTTCGTATATATATATATATAATAAATATATATTAATAATTTATTTTATTCTTGTAAGTAATTATATAGATATGTTTTGTACTGTGCCCAACTTTTGGATAAGGATGTGCATCATTTCTAATTGGCTAATCAGTTTTTTATGTATCAGGATTTATAAATTTTAACGCTTCGTCTAATTGGGCATGATCAAAATATTTTTCTTCTAATGACGGATTGAAAAAGTGAAGTATTTTGTTTTCTACTTTGACAATGGTTTTCATAAATCCTGAATGCGATACCACTGCACAACGACCGATTTTACCAAAATTTTTAATTCCCCACCATTCTCCATCTATAAAGCCTTTAAAACTCATGTCCTTAAGCACAGACAAATCTTTTACCATGATCAATATATTCACATGGTCGTACCCATCATTTATTTTTTCTTCAAAAAGTTGCTTGATTTGCCTAGTATCTTCTTCTGTAAATGTATCCGACAATTCCAATGCAATAGCATTTTTAGTGAATTTTTGAATTTGATTTATCATGTGTTTATTTTTAATTATATTATTTGTTTGATTTGTTTCAAATTACTCAATTTGCATCAAACTCCATTCAGACTGAAGGTCTTACTATAATAGAATTTATTTCTGAAGCATATTACAACTTATATCACATTACACATTTTCCAATATCAATACTCAATACCCAATACTAGCTACTCACTACTTTCATCTTATCTAGGCACTTCTATTTTTTGTATAATTTGTTTGATGATATCTTGTGCGGTTACGCCTTCCATTTCTTTTTCAGGTGATGGAATGATGCGGTGGTTGAGTACAGCATCTGATACCGAACGTATATCATCAGGTGTTACAAAGTCTCTGCCACTCATGGCTGCCATCGCTTTTGATGTTTTCAGTAAAGCCAGTGAAGCACGAGGTGATGCACCTAAGAATAAATCGCCGTGGTTGCGTGTTTCATAAACAATACTGGCAATATAATTCAACAAATCATCTTTGATGTAGATATTTTCAATCGCATTGCTGCATCGCAAAATATCATTGCCGTTTACTACTGCATTTACTTCTTGCGTAATGCGAGAGTTGAAGTCGTTGTTGAAGCGTTGCAAAATTTGTTTTTCTTCTTGCAAATCAGGATAATTCATGATAATACGAAATACAAAACGGTCTAACTGTGCTTCGGGTAAACGGTAAGTACCTTCTTGCTCAATGGGATTTTGTGTGGCCAATACCATAAACGGATATTTCATTTTGTAGGTGGTGCCGTCCACGGTTACTTGTTTTTCTTCCATCAGCTCGAATAAGGCAGACTGTGTCTTAGCCGGAGAACGGTTGATTTCATCTATTAAAATGATATTGGCAAATACAGGCCCTGCTCTGAATGAAAATTCAGAAGTTTTCATATTAAACACAGAAGTACCGATAATGTCGGTTGGCATCAAATCGGGCGTGAACTGAATCCGCGAAAATTCAGAATGAATAGTTTTCGCCAGCATACGGGCTATCAATGTTTTCGCAATGCCGGGTACACCTTCCAGCAAGATATGTCCGCCTGTAAACAAGGCACAGAGCATTAAATCCACGGCTTCATGTTGTCCGATAATCACTTTGGCTATTTCTCTTTTTATTTTTTCGCTGGTGTCGTGTACAAATGCAATATCCGGATTCACTTGCGGTTTGAACGATTCGTATTGATTTTCGTTTTCTATTGGTTCCATTTGATTTATTTACAATGTTTATAAAAATATTCAGTTTTATTATTGAGGTCAGCCAGTTTTGCGTTATCAATACTTTTAAATTTAGCAACAGCATCATAATCAGCAATTAAATCACGCAATTTATCTTCATCTATTCCTGATTTGAGACTCCATACGGCAAAAAAAGCATCATCCATATCATTTGTTTTCAGTTGATAACGATTGCGGATATAGTTCAGCAACTGGTTGCGCATTTCAACAGCAATTTCGATATGTTCATTTTCATGAAAATAAAGCTGGCCTATCGTTTCCACATATTGAAGTGATGTATTTTGCTTAGGTTCGATAAGCGGAATGATTTGCTGACGGCGTTTTGCCCTGAAAAGTGCGTATATAAGTATGCCCAACAATATCAAATACCAAGCCCATTTAAGCTGTGTATTTTTCAGTACAAAATAAAGAGGAGATTCATTAAGTTCAGGGTTGCCGTGATATTCTTGTTCTTCTCCTTCATAAATATTTGACACATCATCCCAGATTAAGTTTTTATTTGGCAAGTGTGCGAATATTTTTTCTGCATAATCCAGCCCCCAATTCTTTCGCATAAAATAATTGGTAAATGGCAAAGTGGTGAGCAGTATGATAAGATTGCCTTTTCCATGTTTTAAGATAACCATATTCATACGTGATGTATCCTTATAGCGCAAGTATGCACCATATGTTATGGCATCTCCGGCTTGCAAAGGGTAGTTGTGAAAGGTATCAGTAAGCGGTTCAAAATAGAGGTTGCGAACCGGCAACGTATCACTCTTGAATTTTTTGAAATAAATATAATCATGTCTGGCTTTGAATGCAGGATGGGTGAAGTTAAATGCCAAAGAGTCTGACATCGCTTTTGTTATAGAGAAAAAGGTATTGATATCTGTACTGTTCGAGTCTACCAGATAATAAACACTGTCAGGGGATGCCACGTCGGCACTATCAGCATAGGCATAAGTTGAATCGTAATAAATATCAGCGGTATCTTCTTCGTCATAGCTGATTTCGTCTTCGTCAATATATTCTTCATCTGTTTCTTCTGCAAGCACCGTTGACGTATCAGGTGGTGCAAAAGCAAGTGAATCATCAAAGTTATAGCCGATATTCAACCCCAGATGATATTCTTTTGACAGGATTTGTCCGCGTAAATATCCCGTAATATCATCCACTGCAATGAAAGCCGTATTTCCTTCGGCTACAAATTTCATCAGCGTGTCTACCACTGCTGTATCGTAAAAGGCCTCGTGGCTGATATATACATAGTTGTATTTTTTCTTTGGATCGAGTTCGCGGAATGTTTCAATGACCGAATTTTTTATTTCGATAAAATTATCTCCGTATTGATGTTTGAGCAGTCTGTTGGTGACATAAAGTCCATACGGTGATTTTTTGTCTTTATCTAAAGTGTACATCCATTCTGTCAGATTTGTAGCAAACAAATATAGACCGAAGATGAAAATGAGCAATACGGCAACTACGAGTATGATTATATTTCTTCTTGAACTCAACGTATAGAATGTAAATATTGAACAAATTTAGGCTGGAAAAAATCGTACTCATTTTTTTGAAAAAACATTTCGCTAAACCAAATACGCTCATAATCTCGGGTGAGATTGCTGAATTCTTTGAATGAGTCCACACTGCGCATTTCATTCAGATAGTGCTTGTTGGTTTTGTATTTCTTCCATATGATTTTATCCTTGAAAGCCAAGCGCTGAATGATCATCAAATAATAAAGCCGAATAGCCAAACGATAATCCTTATTTTTTAACGCTTCTTCAATATAAGGATCCAGCTGAATCTTATCCAGATTATCTTCAATTTCTTCCAGTGAGAACTGCAAATTGTTTTTGTCAGATTTTTTACGGAATGGATTTATTCCCAATATTTTTAATACAAAAAACAACAACAACGTAATCATCATAATAAAGGAAGTCCATTTTAACACTGCCAGTACTTTGGGATTGATATGAAGTGGTTTTACTTCTTTTTGTTTTTTAGTTTTTTCTTTAGTTTCTTTTTGTTTTTCAGGTTTAGGTTCAATTATTTTCAAATCTTTTTTTAATGCTTCCCACTTTTTTTTATCCATGTGAGCAGGCTGCACCGGCGCAGACTGATACTCTTGCTGACTATTATTTTGTGCATCATCTGCAGTAGTTACCGATTGTGCTACCGCAGTTAAGCTGATAACTAATAAAATAAAAAGGAGTATGTTGTATTGTTTTTTAAAAACCATAAATTCTCCTTTTTGTTCCTATTTTTTCCAGTTGATTAAGTAATCCTTCGGCCGTGTTTTTTTCTTTCTGCGAAAAATAAAATACGGCTTGATATAAATTAAACAAGATTAAAATAAAGCTAAACAGAACCATATTTGAGAAAATAAAAAACGTCAGATATAACATATTGGCATTTACACTGGTTTCTTTCAAGTTCAAGGCAATGGCTTCATAAAGCATCATATACAGTTCGGAATTTACAAGTGTAAAAATCATAAAAGTAATGAACATAAATATCAGCAGTAGTACAATATAACTAAGTATTTCGCTTTTTATAGTTTGAAAGTATCGTTTGAAAAATGTGGTTTGATAATAATAAGGATAGTACAGTGCATAAGTAGCAATAAAATGTACAGGTAATACAAAGAGCAGGATATACCACTTGAATCCTATGTAGGAATAAATACCTAAAAACACAACTTGTATTAGCAGATTGCTTAGTGTTTGCTGCCATGTAAACCGCATCCATTGAAAAAATGCCATTGCCCGTTCCTCTTGCTGTTCAGCAAATTCTTTGTAAAATATATAAGCGGTATAAGTGGAATAACTAAAGAGCATCAGTAAGGGGATGATACTAAACCAACTATGCCAGTTTACTTTAATGAAAAGTAAAGAGTTGTATACATTAGCTCCATTAAAATACATGTTGTCTAATAAGTAATGCTTTCCGATACTCCAGCCAATGATAAAACTGATGACTAGTAAATAGGCAAATACCTGCAAATATCCCGAAGCATATTTTCTGAACAGTCTGAATGTATCAAGCAATATTTCGGATAACTTTTTTAT
>DAOQII010000157.1:0-5792 GCA_035339455.1 Chitinophagales bacterium | reverse complement strand
ACGAAGATATTCAGCACGTTTTGGAATATCAATACCGTATAATTTTTCAACAGTCAGCCACCAGCCCATATTATTTATCGGTGAAGAACAATAATTTAAGCGGTCAGTTAGCGTAGTTATCTGATTATAAGGACGATGTTCTGCTAATTTTTCAAATGCACGGTGAATATAGCCAACGGTAGGTTCGGCGTGTACAATAATTTCGCCATCCATAGTCAGTACATTCTGAAAAATACCATGTGTAGCTGGATGCGTAGGTCCCAGATTAAGTGTAGTGTACTGCTTTTCTTCGTGGTTATATATAGGTGTACTCACAGAAATTATAAATTTTGAATTATAAAATTAAATTACTAACTCATTAACTATTAAACTACTTAATTATTAGACTAATTAACTAACACAAACTATCGTCCAAACATTTTGTCGTCTTTATCAGTTCTTCCGAAATCTTCTAAAGCATATTCTTTTCGCATAGGGTGGTAATTCATTTCATCCATATTGAGAATGCGTTTCAAATTGGGATGTCCATCGAAAAATATACCAAAAAAATCAAATTCCTGTCTTTCCAACCAGTTCGCCGCAGGCCATAAATCTGTTACCGTAGGAACTGTTAATTCATCTTTAGGCAAAAATGTTTTAATCCGAATGCGCCAGCCTTTTGGCATATTGTGCAACTGATACATCATGGCAAATTCCTTGTCTGCCGTATTTAAGTTATAATGAATGCAACATAAAGTGGTCAGAAAATGAAAATCCGTATCTTTATTTTCTTTAAGAAATTTCAGCACATTTTTAACCTGATCATTTGCAATAATAAAAACCGGGAAATCATACTGTTCTTCAATCTGTAATAATGCTCCCGGAAATTGCTCGTTTAAAGTAGATTCGATAAAAGTGGTAAGTATTTGCATAATAATATTTTAGGGCTATTCCAATCCGTACCTTTGTAGCATGGCCTTATATTCCGGTGATTCTCTGCGGTTTCTGGCTTCGCTTTCGGCTAATTTCTGAATTTGTAAAATTCCATCCAGTACTTGTTCAGGCCGTGGCGGGCAACCCGGTATATAAACATCTACCGGAATAATATTATCGATACCTTGTAACACGCTGTAGGTATCAAATACACCGCCGGAACAAGCACAAGCTCCCATGCACAATACCCATTTGGGTTCTGCCATCTGCTGGTAAACCTGGCGTAAAACGGGAGCTAATTTTTTTGAAATAGTACCCATCACCATCAACATATCTGCCTGGCGAGGTGAAAACGATAAGCGCTCAGAGCCGAAACGACCTAAATCATAGTGGGCGGCCATAGTAGCCATAAACTCAATGCCACAACACGAAGTAGCAAACGGCAAGGGCCAAAGTGAATTTTTTCTGGCTAATCCTACCACTTTATCCAATTGTGTTGCAAAAAATCCTTGCCCTTCCAACCCAATCGGCTTGTATTCTTCTTTTATGTCAATTACTGAACTCATAATTTAGTTTACAGTTTAGTATAATAAGGAAATTTGCAGATTGAATGATGCAAATTGCCATTTTTTAATTTACTCCCATTTCAATGCACCTTTTTTTAGAATATAATAAAATCCGACTAAAAAGATGAAAATGAAAGTAAACATTTCGGTGATGCCTAATATACCCAGTTTTCTGAAATTAACTGCCCATGGATACATGAATATGACTTCCACATCGAGCAAAACAAACAACACGGCCACCAAAAAATATTTTACTGAAAATGGTGTACGCGCATTACCATGCTGTTCAATACCACACTCAAAACTTTCTAATTTCGTTTTGGTGTTGCGTTTGGGACCCATCCAATGGGTGAGTACCATTACCAATACAACAAAACCCATCGCTACGATGAACATTAATAAAATAGGCAATATTTCCTGAATTCTGCCCGGAACTTGAAGAATAAATGCATCCATTGCACTGCAAAGATAAAACTTTTATTTTTTGTAAAAACTGATTTTTGTTTTGAATTTTCTTGCTTATCTTGTCAAAGAGATGGACATATACGAAATTGCTAAAGATTTTATACTCAATACTGCTGAATCTGTGTTTTTGACCGGAAAGGCGGGAACAGGAAAAACAACACTTTTAAAGTACATTCAGCAACATACGCAAAAGAATTGTGTGATTGCCGCACCCACAGGTGTAGCAGCCATTAATGCCGGAGGAGTTACGCTACACTCTTTGTTTCAGCTGCCTTTAAATATGTATGTTCCGGTAAAAAACAGAAATTATGCTGTCAATAATCCGGCTACTTTATTTGAACATGTGCGATTAAACCGACAAAAAATTCAGTTGTTACGTGAAATGGAGTTGTTAGTTATTGATGAAATCAGTATGTGTCGTTGCGATATTTTGGATGAAATAGATTTACTGTTAAGAAGTTTCCGAAGACGGATGAATGAACCTTTTGGAGGTGTGCAAGTGCTATTTATAGGTGATTTGTATCAATTGCCACCGGTAGTAAAAGACGAAGAATGGCGAATCTTAAATGAATTCTATGAGAGTCCTTTTTTTTTCAGTGCCTGGGTAATGAAAGAATTTCAGGTTTTGCATATTGAACTGGAAACGGTATTTCGCCAAACTGATGAAGAATTTATAGATTTGCTGAATGCGGTCAGGAATAATGCAGTAAATAAATCTGATTTAGATGAATTAAACAAGCGATACAATCCACATGCCGCTCAAAATGCAGAAAACACTATTTTGCTTACTACACATAACCGCAAGGCTGACAAAATCAATCAGGAAGAACTGAGTAAACTGGCATCTGAAATACATACTTTCGAAGCAAATATACATGGTGATTTTTTGGAAAGCTCCTACCCTGCCGACAAAGAACTGATGTTGAAAGTCGGCGCTCAGGTGATGTTTACAAAAAATGATTTAACACAGGAAAAACGATATTATAACGGAAAAATCGGAACTGTCACCCGTTTGAATGAAGAAGAAATTGTAATAAAATGTGTGGAAGATAATTACGAAATCAATGTAGATTCACATACTTGGGAAAATTTGCGATATGCTTATAACGATACTACTGATAAAATAGATGAAGATGTAATAGGAACATTTGAACAATATCCGCTAAAACTCGCTTGGGCAGTTACTATTCATAAAAGTCAGGGACTGACATTTGATAAAGTGATAATTGATGCCGGGCATGCTTTCGCTGCCGGACAAGTTTATGTGGCTCTAAGCCGATGCAGAAGTCTGGAAGGCATTAGTTTACTTACTCCCGTACAGGCAGATGCTATTTTTACAGACGATCGTATTTTGCAATACAGTGCAGATAAAAGCAATCCGGATGCATTAGCATCTTTATTGCCACTTGCCAAACTGGAATATTCTAAAAAGAAACTGCTTACATCATTTTCATGGAGGAAAATTACAGATCATATTTTACAATTTCAGGGAATAATACACGAAAAACAAATTCCGGAAAAAGCAGAAGCTATGGAGTTAGCCATACAAATGGAAAAATCAGTACGAAATTTGGAAGAAGTTTCAGCAAAATTTTTAATACAACTGAAAGACATACTTAACCAAGTGGAAGATGAAAAATACAGAATCTTACTGAATGAGCGAGTCATTAAATCCATACAATATTTTTGTAGTAAAATCAATGACGAACTCATAAAGCCTTTGGAAGCACATATAGAAAAAATGCGTATTAAAAACAAAACAAAAGGCTATGTGCGCCAAGCAAAAAATTTAGCAACAGTATTCGTCGATAAATTGCAGGAAATAGAAAGGTTAAAATTTGGAGATAGTCTATTTTATACAGGCACATCATTTTATCAGGAGATACAACATGAAACTGTTCAGCTAAAAAATACAACAGAAAAAGGATCAACCTTTCGGGATACATTGAAATTGTATCAGGAAGGAAAAAGTATAGAAGAAATAGCCGGCATACGAGCACTAGCAGTTAGTACTATTGAAAGCCACTTGTTGAAATGGATACAGCTGGGAGATCTGGAAGCAAAAGAATTTATTAGTGAAGCCGATATGGATATTATTCAAGCTTATGTAAAAAATAATACTGTAAACTCGTTGACTGAACTTAAAAATCACTTTGAAGACGAGTACTCATTTTTCCAATTAAGAATTTGTCTAAATACAAATTAAGCTAATTAGGTTTTTTTTAACAAAATAAATACCTATTAAAGTTTGGGTACTATAAATTAAGCATACCTTTACTGTACGTACAACAATTCAAAAACCACATTTGATTTATTAAAAGTTAATTTATGAGTAAAAGTTTACTTGCTGTATTCTTTTTCGTAATGCTTTTGTTTGCCCAATGCAAACATGAACCGGAAAAGATAACCATTACAAACCCTCCAACAAATGCAAAAGACAGCATTTGTTTTGAGGAAGAAGTGTTGCCTATGCTGGCATCCAATTGTGCTATGTCCGGCTGTCATGATGCTGATGCAGCCAATGCCGGAGTAGTTCTGGATAGTTATGACCATTTAAAAGCAACCATTTCGGGAAGTTTACTTTTGCAATCTGTTAAAGATACTGGTGCTTTCCGCATGCCTTTACCACCAGCTCCTGCGTTGTCTTCCACACAAATTTCTGTTCTTGAAAATTGGGTGAATCAGGGAATGAAAATAGGAATTGATTGTGAAGGACCTTGTGATACATCAAATGTAACCTACTCCGGTGTAATTTTACCATTGCTGCAAAACAGTTGTATTAGCTGTCACAGCGGCAATTATGAACCTGATTTGACTAATTACAATCAGGTAAAATCGCAGGTAAATAACGGAAAACTCAGCGGATCTGTCAATCATTTACCGGGCTATGACGCCATGCCATACAATCAAGCTAAACTATCAGATTGCAAGCTGGCACAAATACGAATTTGGATTGCAGCAGGAGCACCAAATAATTAATATTTATCCCTAACTAATTTTATGAAAAAGATAATAATAAATTCATTGATTGCAATTTTTACAATTTTTATTGTAAATGAATTGATTAAAGCCAGAAGCGCAGGGATTGCCGGAGTTACCTCATCCCCGGGAGAAAATAATTGTCACAATTGTCATGGAGATTATACTACAAATTCAGGCACAGGAAGTGTAACTATTTCTACAACAATACCGGCAGCAGGATATACCTTAGGGCAAACGTATTCAGTTAGTGTAACAGTTGCCCGGACAGCCTCAACACTCTTTGGTTTTGATTGCGAAGCTTTAACTACTACAAATACAAATGCGGGAACATTAGCTATTACAGATGCAGCTTCTACAAAATTAATGACTTCCAGCGGAAAGACCAATGTAGTGCATACCAAAAACGGTGGTTTAGTTTCAGGTTCAAAAACATTTACATTCAGTTGGACGGCACCTGCTACCAATGTTGGTACAGTTACTTTCTATGTTTCAGGTTTGTGTTGTAATAATAATGGAAATGAGAGTGGAGATTATGTTTATACAAAATCTGCGGCATTTAGTATGGCTGTAGCAACAGCTACTGTTACTACCGGCACGATTAGTGGTAGTCCTTTCTGTCAAGGACAAACAGGAATAAGTGTTCCATATACTGTTTCGGGAACTTTTAATACCGGAAATGTTTTTACCGCACAATTATCCGATGCGAGTGGTTCATTTACTACACCTAATACACTAGGAACTCTAACATCAACAACTGCCGGAACAATTGTAACTACTATAGGACTGCCGGCCGTAGCCGGAACTGGATACAGAATAAGAGTAATATCCAGTAACCCTGCTGTAACAGGTACAGATAATGGTACAAAT
>DAOQII010000156.1:0-5810 GCA_035339455.1 Chitinophagales bacterium | reverse complement strand
TTCAGTCGGGCTATTGTATATTAGAAAACAAACGTGTGGCGGTGATCAATAAATTTTATGATACCGAAGCTCGCATAAATGCCTTGGTGGAAATCATGCAACAAATAGAACTCACCAGTGATGAGCTTGATGAAAAGCAAATGGAAATTTTCAATAAAGTGGCACAGCACAAATTGAGTTTATAAATTTAGTTGCTCTACTACTCATCTTTTATTTTCTGACATAATTCAATCAGTACGCCATTAGTAGTTTTGGGATGAAAAAAACATACTAATTTATTTAATGCTCCTTTGTAAGGTTGTTCTGTTAATGGCTGAAATCCTTCTTTTTTAAGCCGGTTTATTTCAGCATAAATATCCTCTACCTCAAAGGCTACATGATGGATGCCCTGCCCTTTATTTTCTAAATATTTATGTACGGTGCTTTGTTCATTCTGCGGATGCAATAGTTCTACTTTGGTATCATCCAGTTGGTAAAATGCCGCTTCCAAATGCATCTCTTCAAGTATTTCAATATGAAAAGGTGTGCGGTTAAACAGTTTATTAAATAATGCAGTGCTGTCGGCTAAATCATTTACTGCAATGCCAATATGGTCGATTTTTTTCATAAGGAAAAAACAATTTAAAAACTAGTTCAAATTACTGAAATCGACAGGCACAACGCGCGAAATACCTTGTTTTACCATGGTAACGCCATAAATATTATCCACGCTTGCCATCGTAGATTTGTTGTGCGTTACGATGATAAACTGCGAATTTTGTGAAAATTTGCGGATAGCATCGTTAAATTTTTTAATATTCGTATCATCCAGCGGTGCATCTACCTCATCCAAAATACAGAACGGAGCCGGTTTGTATAAATACAATCCAAACAATAATGACAAGGCCGTCAAGGTCTTCTCTCCTCCCGACAACTGATTGATACTTTGCGGACGCTTACCTTTTGGCTTAGCAATAATATCGATTTCACTTTCCAATGGGTCGTCAGGATTTACCAAAATCAAATCACAATTATCATCTTCGGTAAACATGCTGCGGAAAACTTCAATAAAGTTTTCACGCACGGCATTAAAGGTTTCCATAAACTGCCCTTTCGCCGTGTTCTCTATTTCCAGCATCGTTTCAAGTAAGTTCGCTTTCGAGTCTAACAAATCCTGCTTCTGCGTATTGATGAAATCGTAGCGATCTTTCATTTCATTGTAGGCTTCTTCTGCCATCGGGTTTACTTCACCGAAATTTTCAATACGGCGTTTCACCTTATCTATTCGGTCTTGCAATTCATCTTTAGGCGTTTCCGGCAATTCCAGATTTTCGGTAAATTCATCAGGATTGATGTGAAACTCTATCGAAAGTCTTTCTTTTAATACATTCAAACGCAATTTTAAATCACTGACTAAATCTTTTTTTCCAGCGATGCGTTCTTCTATCTGTGTTTTATATTTTGATTTTTCCCTGATAGTTTCTTCGGAATTGCTGATTTCATCTTTCAGTTTATAATAGTCAGTTTCCTGAGCAGAAAGTGTTTGCATTTTATCGTCTTTCTCTTTATAAGACATCACTAATAATTCTTCAGCTTCGGCAATATTTTTTTGTAAAATACTAATCTCAGCTTGAGCTGTGGTGATGTCCATATCTGCAGTTTCCAAACGCTTGTTATTTTCTTCCAGTTGCGACTGTTTGTATTGCAGGGTCTGTTGGTTAGATTTTAGTTTATTTTCTTGCTGAATAAATAAAATATTCGACTGATTATATTCCTGAGAAATCTGATTATACACTTCATTAGCTTTGCGGAAATCCAGTTCCATGACATCCATCGAGTTTTTATCCGCATCTGCCGTTTGAATATGATGGGCAAGGTTTTCTTTCAACGGGTTTATTTCTTCCAGTAATGCATTGATGGCATCACGAAGTTCCTGAGCTTGGGTGTTTACTTTTCCTACCGCATTTTCTTCACTTTCCAATTTAGAATGAAGAGCCACTAATTGTTTTTCCTGATTTTGCAGTTCTTTATCCTCGCGTTCAATTACATTTCTGTATGAATTTACTTTCAGCGTTTGCAACTCATTATGTGTGTCCTGGGTTACTTTTTTGAGCTCCAGTACTTCAGTTTCCAATTTTTTGATATCTTTTTCCAGGATCTCCAGATTTTTGGTTCTTCCCAGTCTTTTCCCTTCAAACAAACCCACTGCACCGCCTGAAATTTGTTTGTCGGATTTCAGTAAATGCCCGTTATTGGAGATGATATACACATCTTTTTTATCCGGTAATTGTTGAAATAATTTATTGACATCCGCACCTTCATTCGCTATAAAAATCCCCTGCAACAAATAAGTCAATAAAGGTTTGTATTTATCCTCAATCTGGATAACATCGTTGGCTGTTACGGCATGTTCAATTGCACTGTGTTGTTTAACAGCAACTTGTGATTTGAAATAGTCCAAGATCAAAAATCCGGCTTTTCCTGCCGAGCTTTGGGATAAAATATCAATGGCATTCAATGCCTCATTTTCTTTTTCTACTATAAAATTGTTCAAATAAGGTTGTAAAACACTTTCAATAGCAATGCGGTATTTTTCTTCGGTATAAATAATATCAGACAATAAAGGAGTGTCTTTCAACCAGCTTACATTTTTTTTCAAAAATTTGATAGACTCCGGAAAACCTTCCAGATTGTCTATCATGTTTTTGGTAAGCTTGTATTCGTTATTTTTTGCGTCGAGTGTTCTGTTTTTATTGGTTAATTCTTGTCGAAGTTGTTCGTTTTTCTCTTCCAGATTTTTAATTTTCTCCAGATTTTCTTCTTCTTTTTTGCGCAAATCATCAACCAGTAATTTGTGTTTTTCTACCGAAGTTTCTGATTGCTTAATTTCGTTGCGCAAAGATTCTAAGGTTCGCAGTCTTTCTTCATTTTCAAATAAAGATTGCTCTGCACGTTTCATCAGATTTTCATGTTGAGATTCTTTTACGGCAATCTGTTTTTCGGTATTGGTAATCTGATAAGCAGATGCCTGATGCTTCTGACGTGCCTCATCCAGCTTAGTTCTGAAATCGAGATTAGTATTACGTTGATCTTCTAATTTTTGTTTTGCTGTTTCAAAATCCAATCTCACCACCTCCAGTTTTTCACTGTCATCAGCAATATATTTTTCCAGGCTTTCAGACTCGGTAACTAAGGAAGTAATAATTGATTTCGTTTGTTCAATTTGTTTATTTAACTGGTTGATTTTATCCCGTAAAAAAGCAGATTTCTGTTCATCCATTTTTTTAGTACTCTCACTTTCCTGAATTTCCGCTAAAAAATGATTCAGTAGCTTCTGGTGTTCTGACAGCGATTTTTCTTTTTCTAAAACCAGCAGTTTTTCTTTCTCCAAGCCTGACTCCAATACTTCAATTTGCGTATTGACTTCTAAGCGCAAATCCTCCTGCTCCGTTATTTCTTTATTTGAGGCAATAAAGCTTTCATTAATACCGTGCAACTCATATTTTGATAAATCAATAGAAATGATTTTATACTCTTCTTTGTAGTTTTTATATTGTCGAGCTTTTTTTGCTTGTGTTTCAAGAGATTTCAGATTCTTATCTATTTCAAACAATAAGTCCTCCACACGGTTCAAGTCGGCTTCTGTGGCACTCAGTTTATTTAAAGTTTCTTTTTTTCTGGTTTTATATTTAGAAACGCCTGCAGCCTGTTCTATCAATGTTCGGCGGGCATTATCTACGTTGTTCAGAATCTGGTCTATCATCTTCAACTCGATGATTGCATAAGAATCGGTAGAAATTCCGGTATCCATAAATAAATCGCGGATATCTTTCAGACGACATGTAACCCCATTCAGTTTATACTCACTGTCGCCTTCGCGCTCTACAATACGGGTAATGGTTACACTCTGAAACTCCGTAGGTAACAAATTGCGGGTATTATCCAAAGTTAGTGACACTTCGGCAATGTTAGAAGCGGCTTTATCTTTAGAGCCGTTGAAGATGATATTGTCCATTTTCTCCAAACGAAGTTGTTTGGTTTTTTGCTCGCCCAATACCCAACGAATGGCATCCACTACATTCGACTTGCCGCAACCATTAGGGCCAACAATGCCCGTAATGTTTTTTTCAAAGTTAATCTGCGTCTTTTCCGCAAAACTCTTAAACCCTTTTATATCCAGACTTCTCAATCGCATAGCCTGCAAAAATAAGATTTGTGCGGAACGTATTTTACCTGTTAATTGTTTATTTATTGACAATTTTTGGTATTTTTGAACGTATGAAGTGGATAATATTTCTGGGTCTAATTGGCTATTATTTATACAAAGCCTACCTTGAAGCAGCAAAAAAGCAGGCTCAGCAGGGTAATTTGCCTGAAAAATCAGGAAGAAATGACAGCCCATCGCCAAAAAAGCAAAAGAGTTTTGAAGATATTTTAAAGGATTTAGAAGATGCATTGGAAGGAAAAACAACTCCTCCCCAGCCACAAACTACTGCTAAACAAGAATTTAAGCCTTATGCTCAACAGCAAAAGCGTACAATTTACGAGTCAAAACAAGATGAAGACAGCATTGAAAATGAAACGATGTACATGGAAAGTGTGGAAGATGGTACGGTTGATAAATATTCTAATTTAGGCAATTATAAAAGCGATATCAGTTCTATTGAAACCATGGAAACGAGAATTGAAGCTGTAGATGTAGAAGGTTTTGAAAAACAACAACCCAAACCGCCTAAATTCATGATTTTAAACAAGAAAAAAATGAACGCCAAATACTTGTTTACGGCACAAATTATTTTGGAAAGGAAGTTTTAATCATACTTCTTCATTTTGCAAAAACTTCAGCATTCAATATACAAGATACAAGTTGTACGGTAATCGAGTATCAACCTTTAGAGTGCAGGCTGATATAATTACCTTCTGTATCCTCAAATTCGGCATAATAGCCATATTCAGGAGTAATTTCAGTCTTATCAGTTATAATTTTTCCTCCGGCAGCCTCTACTCTGTTTAGCACGGTATATAGATTATCTCCTGCGTTTAGATAAACTTTTGTTCCTTTTTTTGATGGCTCATATCCATCTGCCAATACGAGAGCGCCTCCTACTCCACCATCAGCAGGATTGCAAGGGAAAAAGCCCATAAGTTGCTCACCCATCAGCATTTCGTGGATTTCGTCATTTAAGATTGTATTGTAAAATTTTTTAGCTCTGGGAAAATCCAATACCGGAATTTCGAACCAGCTGATGGCATGTGTTTGCATAATTAATTATTTTGTAAGTAAATTTAGTAATTTCAGAATAAAATTGAATGCAAATTTAAAATCGAATAACTTTTACAGCGCTTAAAGACTTAAAAAATAAGTTGGGGCGGCGCGAAGCGCCGCCCCAACCTTTTACTGCATGTTAGTGTTTCAATTGTACACTGTCGGTTTTTACCTGACTCGTGTCTTCACTTAACAAGGTGGAGTCTGAAACTGAGTCATCAGGAATAACGACTTCTTTTTCTTCATTTTTTGGTTCTTTTTTGAACCAGTCCGGGTTGCATGCTGTTGCGATAAAGCCGGCAGCCATGCAGATGAAAATCATTTTTTTCATTTGGTTGGTGATTTGGTTATTGTTAATACGCTATTCTGTTGCAAATAGTTTCTACAACCTGGAATTTTAAGATATTTTAACCAGTAAAAATAAAGATAATTGCAATTCATGTTATCAATACTTCACAATACTACAAATTAAAAAAACAGACCTATTATTAATGCGTAAAAACATTTATACTTAAATAATTATATAATTTTAAATTTTGTGAATGTAGAATATGTAAATAGATTA
>DAOQII010000155.1:0-5869 GCA_035339455.1 Chitinophagales bacterium | reverse complement strand
GAATTTGCAGGGTTGGATATTATAAAAGCCAAAGAACTGGCACAACGTGGTCATGATATTTTCTTTTCTGTAGAACATATGCCCATTCCGGTAATTGCTGTTGTAAATGGTTTTGCCTTAGGCGGAGGTTGCGAACTGAGTATGGCTTGCCATATGCGGATTGCGACTCAAAATGCAAAATTCGGACAGCCGGAAGTTAATTTGGGCATAATAGCAGGATATGGCGGTACGCAACGGCTTACACAATATATCGGCAAAGCTAAATCTATTGAACTGCACCTTACAGCAGATATGATAGATGCACAGACTGCATTAAACCTGGGCTTAGTCAATTATGTAGAACCGGATAAAAATGCTGCTTTGGATAAAGCAAAATCTATCATTCAAAAAATAGCCACTAAAGGACCTGTAGCCGTGGCTAAAGCTATAGAATGTATCAATGCATATTATAAAGATGGTGTAGACGGCTTTGCTTATGAAGTCAGTGCATTTGGCGATTTATTCAATACGACCGATGTCAAAGAAGGAGTAGATGCTTTTTTGAACAAACGCAAACCGGAATTTAAGGGTGAATAGCCCTGTTTACCTCAGTTTTTTTGGTCTTTTTTATTTTGTTTACATGCAAATATGTTAATATTTTTATTTTATTTTAACATAAATTTAAATTATATCTTCATGTGCAATTTTGACGTTTGAAGTCAAATTTTTCCATTTATTAGTTCATTTCTGCCACTTATGTGGTAAAACCTACCGTTTACTAAGTTTTTATTGATGTAAATCAAAAACTATCTAATATTGTATCATAAAGAGTTCTTACAATCTTCTCTCAATTTGTTGTTTACGGCTAAGGCTCTAAAGTTTAGAACTAAAATCCTCATCAAAAACCATATAACAGAAACTTAGCTAGATTATGAAACGGGTATATAAGATATTGTTTATTGTGCTGTTGCAAATGTTCTTTATTGAACAATGTGTAACTGCTGACAGTTTGGATGTTACGCCAAGCAAAGGCAAATCTACAGTCAGAAGTATATGGAAATACGAGCAAGATTTCTCAAAATATAATGCAGAAGATGGTATTGCTAAGAAAATATTTTATCTCTGTTTAAATGATGATGGAACGTATAATCAATATGTGATGGTAGTACCGGAAAAAAACTACCCCTATATGAAAGTTCAGAATTATACCTTGGATGGAACTTGGGAAGAAAAAAACGGACAATTGATACTAGAAGAAAACGGTAAAAAAAATGCAATAGCTTATACCTACTTCGTATCCAATTTTGAAAATATTGACAATCAAATTATATATACGAAATAATTCTCATTAAATTTTTGTTGTTTACACTAAGCCGCCTGTAGTTATACACGTGGCTTAATTTTTTTCTGTCTGTTTTAGCCTTTTTTAATAAATTTTTACTCGCTGTTTTACCCAAAATTAAATATATTTGAACCACGAAGCACTACTGTATGGCAAAATTAATCGGCGCGATTTTATCTTCTTTGGGAATTAGCATTGCTCTTCTCTTTCTTATTATATTTTCTTTGAATGCTTATACTAAACATGGACAAGAACAAGAAGTCCCCAATGTTAAAGGAAAATCATTTTATGATGCTAAAAAAATATTGTCAAAGAGTGATTTGGATTATATCGTAGTTGATTCATCGTATACCGAAAATTTACCACCTTTGGCCATCATCGACCAACAACCGCGTCTGGGAAATAAAGTAAAAAAAGGCAGAAAAATTTATTTAACGGTAAATACGAGCATTCCACCCAGCGTAAAAATTCCCAATTTAATAGACGTATCCAAAAGACAAGCAGAAATTATCCTGTCTAGCTGGGGCTTGAAAGTGGGACAGTATATGTATGTGCCTGATATGGCATTGGATGCTGTCCAAAATATGCAAATAAAAGGCAGAGATGTCAAAGCAGGGGAGGTAATACCAAAGGGTACTGCAATAGATCTGGTTTTGGGCGATGGGTTTGGAAATCAAATGACTGAAGTACCACCGCTTACAGATTTAACTGTTATCGAAGCAAAAGAAGTGCTAAAAGCAGTTCAGCTTAATCTTGGAAATATTATTGCTGAAGGAAAAATTACGGATACATCAAGTGCGTATGTATTCGATCAAGATCCGAAATATGGTGTGCCCGGCAAATTAGGGGATAATAACTCCGTAACTCTTTATATCAGACAAGAAAAATAAAACAACCAAAAGACGTTTTTTTACAACTTAATAATAGCATGAAATTTTACCTGACGCTCATAATACTCTGCTTTTTTTCTCATATCGGCTTGGCTCAGTATGAAAAGACGGGTGCTTTGCCGGCTAACCCTTATCTTAATCAGCAAACAAATGCAGATTTTTTGAAACAAAAACATGCCTATCGTATTTCTGCTTTGGCACTGCCATTTTTTGACGATTTCAATCAACTGGAAGTTCACCCGAATCCTCTTTTTTGGCAAGACAATAACGTATATGTCAATAAACATTATCCTCAGCATACCGTAACCTTGGGTGTTGCCACTTTTGACGGAACAGATTCTGTTGGTAATCCATATAGTTTAACACCAGATGCTCGAGGAATTGCAGATATTTTAACTTCTAATTCAATAGATTTAAGTGGATTAACCCGGGATAGTCTGGTATTTCTGAGTTTTTTTTATGCTAACGGGTCGTATGGCGAAGAACCTGAATCATTACAGGATAATTTTTTAGTTCAATTTTTGGACGGAAGTGGCAATTGGACAGATCAATGGACAGTTACACCGGATGGCATTCATACGCCAAGACAAGTATTTATAAAAGTAGATTCTGCATTTTTACACAGTAATTTTCAAATGCGCTTTATATCTGTCGGTAGTTTAACCGGAGCAAATGATGCCTGGCATTTGGATTATGTGCGCTTGGATAAAAACAGAGATACTTCTGTAGATAAAAATATAAGAGAAATGGCCTATGAATTTGCTCCTTCCAGCTTATTGAAGCCTTATTATTCTATGCCCTATTCACATTTCGATTCTACATTTTTAAAAGATACGGTTGCTGTTTATGTTAAAAACAGCTTTATCAACCCGACAACTGATATTAAAGATCATTTTACGGCTACAGTGGTTAATGATGGTGCTGTAATAGCAAACTATGATGGTCCTTCACGCGACTTTTTACCTGATACGGAAAATGAAATCAAATATCCGAAATTTTCAATTCCAACCGGATTATCCTATGACACGGTAGTCGTTTCTGTAAATTATAATTTTGAATGTTCGGCAGAAGCCGGCGCTCCGGCAGCAGTTTTAGCCAATAATCAAGTAACTTATAATCAAGTTTTCAGCAATTATTTTTCATATGATGATGCAACGCCTGAGAGAGGCTATTGGATAGATCTTAATAATGCTTATATTGGAGTGAAATATAAGCTGAGTCATCCAGATACTTTACAGGCTATTAAACTACAAGCTTTTCCTACCCGAGTGAATAATAACCTGGGCTTATTCAGTATATGTGTCTGGAAAAAACTTACCCGTAATGATTATTACAACCCGTCGGATTTAATATACGAACAGCCCTTATTAAGACTGTCAAACCTGAATAAAGAATTTGGTGTTGATACCCTTAATAATTTTTTATACGCAGCGATAAAACCTGATTTTGTAAAAAACGGAGCTACATTTCCACTTGTTTTATCCGACTCATTTGTGGTCGGTATTATGGTTGTCGATAAAGAAACCCTCTCATTGGGCTTTGACAGAAACACAAACAGCTCTACAAAAACCTTTTATACAGATATTAATGAGAAATGGCGTGAGTCTGTAATATCCGGTTCTGTAATAATCAATCCGGTAATGGGAAAACAACTGCCTGATTATTTAACTCCTGTTATTCAGCATGCTTCTAATTTGCAGGATATTAAAATTTATCCAAATCCCGTTTCAGATTTTCTTACTTTGTCTAAGTTGCAAGAGCCGGGGCGTATTGAAATTTATGCCATTAATGGTGCATTAATGAGTACTGTTAATGTGTCTTCAGAAAATGTGCGACTGGATATGTCTGCTTTGCCATCAGGAAGTTACTATGTCAGATTAACCGAAGAGATATCAAAAGCTTCAGCTACCTACAAGATTCAGGTTTTGCATTAATTGCAATTTCTCATTTTCGTTACTGCTTATCTGAAATTTTATTGAGTAATATTGCCTAATTTTTTATTATTTTCATGGTAGAATACGGCTAAGATGCGCATATCGATTATTATCATAGCGATAGGTTTGATTATTTTTATCGGACATTACCTGCGAGGTGTATTCGACAGAAAAAGTATTCCAGATGTATTAGGATTAATGTTATTGGGTTTTATAATTGGACCAGTCGGTCAACTGGTCAGTCCGGATTCTTTTGGAAAATTCGGTGCATTATTCAGCAATTTGGTTCTTGTTTTAATTTTATTTGAAAGTGGAATAGACTTAAAATTGGAAGAAGTAAAATCTTCTTTGAAATCATCTTCAGGTATTACCATCATGGGTTTTTTCGTTACATGGTTAGTTTTAACTTTATTTGTAAAATTAGTCTTTAACAGCGATTGGCTCACTTGTCTTTATATTGGAGCTACCATGGGCGGAACATCTTCTGTAGTAGTGGCAGGGTTGGTAAAAAAAATAAATATCCTACCTAAAACTTCGGCAACACTTATTATGGAGTCTGCACAAACTGATTTATTTACTTTAGCCATTCCCATATCTATACTCAAGCTGATGACCACCGGAGAAATAAAACCTGAAATAGTGATTTCCGGTTTTTTTGCATCATTGATACTAGCTCTCTTTATTGGCATAGCCGGTGGAATTTTATGGTTGTTTATTTTGAACAAAATACCTTCCATGAAATCTACAAAATTTTCCACGCTGGCCTTTTTGTTTATTTTATATGGTGTATGCGAATATCTTAATTATAGCGGACCATTGACTGTTTTGACGTTTGGTATCATATTGGGGAACACTAAAAGCATTAAACTCAATTTTTTAAAATCGAATAATCAAATGCAGTCTGCTGTACTTAGTAAAACGGAAATTGATTTTTTAAATGAACTCGTATTCTTATTCAGAACATTTTTTTTTATTTGGATTGGCATGAACATAAAAATTGAAAGACTCGATTGGTTTTTGATGGGCGGAGCGGCAACTTCTGCCTTGTATTTAGCCCGTATCTTGTTAATCAGACTTATAGCTGACAAAAATAATCCGGTATTAGATAATGCTGCAATTTCCATTATGATTCCAAAAGGTTTGGGCGCTGCTGTAATTGCCACATTGCCCGCTCAGGCAGGATTGGCTGACGGTACATTCATCCAATCGTTTTGTTACTCCGTTATTTTTTTTAGTACATTGCTCTGTGTACTCTTCTTTTTTCTTATTAAATCCGGAATCAGTATGCCTATTTATAACCTGATTTTTAGTAATAAGTATAATACTAAGCCATCATGATTTCAGATCACCCGATTGTCTTATTCGACGGAGTTTGCAATTTTTGCAATTCAAGTGTTCAGTTTATAATCAAAAGAGATAAAGCACATCAACTGCGCTTCGGTAGCTTGCAGTCTGCATCAGGTATGCAATTGAAAAAGCAATATGCAATTCCGGATGATTTGGATAGTGTAATCTTGATAGAAAACGGAAAATATTATGCAAAGTCTTCGGCAGCATTACACATTGCTGATTACTTCGGAGGAGGATGGAAGTTGTTAAAAATTTGCTTTCTCGTGCCTCGTTTTATAAGAGATTTTTTCTATGATATGATTGCTAAAAACCGATACAAATGGTTTGGTAAAAAAGAAACTTGTATGCTTCCTTCCAAAGCGCAACGAGCATTA
>DAOQII010000154.1:0-5882 GCA_035339455.1 Chitinophagales bacterium | reverse complement strand
AAATAAGAAACGGGTTCATTTACAAAATCTTTGGTAATTTTTAGAGCCTCTTTTTGAATATTCAAATGGTCAACTTCTTCCTTGGTCAACATGGTAGTTGGAATCGTAACAGTAAGGTCGAATTTTTTTTCTTTAGGTCGATATTTCAAAAACTCGTAATCAGAAAATATCAAACCGCCTAAAAAAGCTCTAACCTGTTTACTGTCCAAATCAATATTGCACTCTAAAAAAATATCTTTTTCAAGTATGCTTTTTAATTGAACATATACAAGATTGCCATCATTGCGTAAGTGTTCAAGTTGCTCGTACTTATTTCCTTCTTTTGTATATCCATAGATATATACAAACGTGGTCATTTGTTCTTTAGAGCAAAAGAATACGTTTATTTTCTTTTCAAGTTTGCTTTGGATAAATTTCTTTTGTTGTTCGTCAAAGTAAGGCAAATCCATTACTTTATCTTTAGTTGTTAGTACAAGTAAGGTTCTTTTGGTATTTTTGTCTGCTCGTTTTATCATACAATTTTTTTATAAGTGGGTAAAGATAGAGAGTTATCAGGCATAATAAATGTATTAATTTTATGAAAAATGTGACAGCCTTAAAATCCTATGGACAGCATTTTCTTACTGATACTAATGTATTAAATGACATTATTCAGCTTATTCTATCCCAAAATAACGGGCTCGAAATAATAGAAGTTGGCCCCGGAACCGGAGCTTTGACAAAACTTTTATTAGACAAAAAAGCATCCCTGACGTGTATCGAACTGGATAAAAGATGTGTGGAATATCTGTATCAGCATTTCGACGGGACAAAATTGCATATTATAGAACAAGATGTTTTACAAACGGATTTTAATCTGCTTATTGAAAATGAGGCAATGCTGGTCGGCAATTTCCCCTATAATATATCCTCACAAATCGTTTTTAAGGTACTAGATTATAAAGAAAAGATTCCCGTTTGTATTGGCATGTTTCAAAAAGAAATGGCCTTACGACTTGCTGCTGCTCCCGGAAAAAAAGATTATGGCATCACCTCTATCCTTACCCAATTATTTTATGATGTAAAAGTTGAATTCGATATCGCCCCACAGAGCTTCTCTCCTCCTCCAAAAGTGATGAGCAGCGTACTGACGATGAAGCGTAAAGAAAACGTACAGATAGATTTTAATTTTAAGTTATTTAAGACTATCGTTAAAGCCGGATTCAATCAACGAAGAAAAATGCTCCGTTCTGCATTAAAAGGTGTAGTTAATCCTGAAATTCTCAAAGAAGAATATTTCGATAAAAGGGCCGAACAACTTAGTATTTCAGACTATATTGCACTAACTAAACGAATAGAAAAAGAAAATGCTTAAACGTGCACTGATAACGGCTTATATTCATCCTTATCTTCAACAGCAGTTGGAAAACTCCGGCTGGCAAGTAAGCGTTCAACCGGATATTACATACGAAGAATTACAATTAATCATTGACCATTTTTCATTATTAATAATAACAACTTATCTAAGAATAGATAAAAATATCATTGACCATGCACAGCATTTAAAAATTATTGGCAGAGTAGGCAGTGGAATGGAAAATGTAGACATGGCATATTGCATAGAGAAAGGAATAAGTTGTTTTAATTCTCCAGAGGGTAATGCAAATGCTGTTGGTGAACATGCTTTGGCATTACTTTTAGCCTTGTATAACAGGATTACAATAGCGAACAACGAACTTAAGCTGGGAATTTTCAACAGAGAATATAACAGAGGTGAAGAACTGGATGGAAAAACAGTAGGCATTATCGGTTTTGGGCATACCGGTGCCGCATTTGCCAAAAAGCTTATGGGCTTTGATGTTAGCATACTGGCTTATGACCCAAATAAAGAAATTAAGCAAACAAATATTATACAAACATCATTACACCATTTGCAACAAGAGGCAGACATCATCAGCTTTCATGTACCTTATTCGGCTGAAACACACCATTATTGCAATGCAGCATTTTTGCAAACATGCATAAAAAAACCGACAATAATCAATACCTCTCGAGGAGCAGTATGTGATACTCAAGCCATCTTAACGGCCTTGAGACAACAGACAATTTATGGCTTTTGCGTTGATGTTTTTGAAGATGAACCACTCACTAAAAACAAGATAAACCCTACTGTTGTTTATGAAGAAATACTGGAATTTCCCAATGTAATTGCCACGCCACATATTGCAGGCTGGAGCAGACAATCCAAACTTAAATTAGTTGAAGTACTCTGGAATAAAATAGCCAAACACCTCGCAGGTCAAGGATAAATAGCATTAAATTAACAACGTTAAGCTCAAAGGTTGGTATTTTTACAACATGAAACCGGATATCACCACAAGAAATGATATAGAAATTTTAGTTGCTTATTTTTATGGCAAATTGCTTTCAGATGAAGTACTTCAAAATATTTTTCAAAATACGGTAATGGAACACCTGCGCAAACATTTAGGAACGATTGCAGATTTTTGGGATAGTATTTTGTTGGATAGCAATGTTTACCGAGGAAATGTTACTGAGGCACATTACCAGGTAGATAAACATTTCCCAATGAATAAAACAGAATTTGAACACTGGCTGTTGCATTGGAAAAGTAGCGTAGACGAATTATATGAAGGAGAAAAAGCTGAGATGGCAAAATATCGTGCCCAAACTATAGCAGATATTATGCAGTATAAACTGGACTATGTCCGCAAAATCAGGGAAGAACAAACTGAATAACATTCAATATGAAAAAATACGCTATACTGGCAACGCTATTCGGCATGACTGCAGTAATGCTGGGTGCATTTGGTGCTCATGGGCTACGCAAATTCGTAGATGACCATGGTTTGGAAATCTGGAATAAAGGTGTGCAATATCAGTTTTATCATACTTTTGCACTGTTTATCGCATTTTTCTTGTTTGAAAAATATGCACTTCCTGCTTTTAAAACAGCTTCCATGCTTTTCTGTACCGGTATCCTTCTTTTCAGCGGATCATTGTATATTTTAGCTTGTAAAGATATTCTACAAATAAGTGAATCCTTGCTAAAAGTTATCGGACCAATAACACCTTTAGGCGGATTAAGTTTCATTGCAGGCTGGAGCTTTTTGCTAGTTGGCTTACTTAAAACAGCTAAATAATTTCAAATAGGTGTAATAAGATTTAACACACTGCAACATCTTGCAAATCTTATCTTTGCCGCATGAAATCATTTTTCTTTATCATATTCAGCAGTATTTTATTTTCATTTGCTCAACCACCTGCCTCTGGCAGAATATCAGGAAAAGTGGTAGATGCTTCATCCGGAAAACCACTGGATTATTCTTCCATTACCATTCAACATCTGAAAGATACTTCAACTATACTGGGTTCACTGGTTGATGAAAAAGGAAATTTTGAAATCAGCGCTATTCCTTACAGTGTTTATAAATTGACTGTCAGCTTTTTAGGTTATAAAGATTATATTATTCCTGCACTTAAAGTTTTCCCTCCTGATAATATAGATGTAAAATTAGGCACACTCAAAGTAAATGAAGATGCAAAAGTGCTTGATGAAGTAGAAATAAAAGCGGAGAAAAGTATGATGACACTAAATGCAGAAAAGAAAGTGTTCAATGTCGATAAGAATACACTTTCAGCTGGCGGAACTGCAATAGATGCGCTAAAACAAGTGCCTACTTTAAACGTGGACACAGACGGCAATTTGGAAAACAGAGGATCTACGAATTTAAAAATATATATTAATGGCAGACCTTCAGGTATAACAGCAGGCAATACTAAAGCAATACTGGAAGCAATTCCTGCTAATAGTATTGAAAGTATTGAAGTGATAAACAATCCATCTGCAAAATACGAAGCTGAAGGAGATATTGGCATCATTAATATCATTTTGAAAAAGTCAGCCAATAAAGGATTAAACGGCAACTTTAATATCGGCTATGCTACGAAATATGATTTTAACACCGGTGTAACCCTTAATTTTCGTAATGAAAAGGTTTCTACTTCCACTAATTACTCCATTCGTTATAATGAATCTTTTTATGGGGGAAACAGTCAGCGTTTTAATTTTCCAAATGGCATTTCGCCTTACTATCTGTTATCAAAAGACAGAACGACATCAGATAATATCAATAATACACTAACCAACACCACTGACTGGTATATTAAGGAAAAAAACACGTGGTCGTTCAGCACCTTATTATCCAATAATTTAGGATTTTCTAATGGAAAATCGCAGTCTAACTTAACAGACTCTGCAGCTGCTTTCTTAATAGGATTCAACAGATACACCAAGGATAAAAGTATAAATTACAATGCCGAGCTGACTACTTCTTACCGCCGAACTTTTAAAAGCAATACTCATGATTTGGTGCTGACAGGAAACTATGCTTATGTGAACAGAGGCAGAAATCCGGACTATACACAATTGTATTTTGATGTCAATAATACCGAGTATGTTCAAGTGCCTTTGATTCAGTCAAACACGATAAAAAATAAAAATCATACGGCCTATTTTCAGGCAGATTATACGCAACCCTTTGAAAAAGCAAAAGGCAAATTTGAAACAGGATACCGGGCATCCTATCGCAATTTGCTCAATGATTTTTATGCCGACTCAATCAATCATACACTTAATAAAACAGAAACTGACAGTTCAATAACCAATACATTCAGATACAAAGAACTAATCAATGCCGCTTATGCCATTTATGGTGGAAATTATAAAAAGTTCAGTTATAAAGTAGGAATGCGATTCGAGTACAGCCTCGTAAACGGCAAGCAATATGTGCAAGCAATTACAAACAAACAACGCTATTTTGACTATTTCCCGTCGGCTTCATTTTCTTTGAAACTGCCTAAAAACAATGACATTTCAATTTCATACAGCAAACGGATAAACCGACCACAACCCGAACAACTCAATCCTTTTGGAAGTCGCGAAGATGTATTGAATATCTTAACCGGAAATCCGAATCTGAAACCGGCCTATTCACACAATTTGGAATTTACCCATACCGCTTCGTTTAAAAAAGGTGTTTTCCTGACATCAACAATTTATTATAGATACGCACAAAATATGTTTACCCGTTATCGATTAGTAGACAGTACGGGACTTTCGATTGTTACTTTTGACAATTTAAATAAAGGACAGAGTGCCGGAGGAGAATTTACTGTGCGTGCCGGCATTTTCAAATGGTGGAATATCATGGCGAATGTCAATTTGTTTTACAATCAAATGAAAGGCACTGTGCCGCCGGAAACCACAGCAACCTCGTCGCGTTCTTTTCAGTACAATTTCAGGATTATGAACACTTTTACTTTTTGGGAAAATGCCAGCTTACAGTTCATGGTAAATTACAGAAGTCCGTTTAACTATTTACAGGGAAAAATAAACCATATGGTATTTGCCAGCATTGGCTTTAAAAAAGATATTTTGAAAAACAAACAAGGCACAATTGCTATAAATGTGAACGATGTTTTTCATACCATGTATTTTGGCGTGAATACTGCAGGTAGCACGTTTTCAGGAAGTACAAAACGCTACTGGGAGTCAACGATTGGAACAATAACATTCACTTACCGTTTTGGTAAAAATGACAATAAACCAACTACTCCTGCTAAAAAGAAAAATAACTTTGAAGACAGCGCCGGAGATGTGATTGGCGGGTAAGAATGAAGATAAAACAAATAGAGCTCGCCCTCACCTGTTTATTTTGTGAATTTTTGAAAGATTTAAAAAAATCCTAATAAACCTTAAACCGCATTCCTTTTTTTGTTTTTTTCCTATCTTGCACCCGTGCGACTATTTTTGCCCAAGATAATACTGTTATCCATAGGAATTTTTTTGAATTCCATAAAAATCTATGCACAAAAAGACC
>DAOQII010000153.1:0-5930 GCA_035339455.1 Chitinophagales bacterium | reverse complement strand
CGGCTTTCTATTGGTATGTCGTACTCGTACTATGTCTATTTGCTTTTCATTTATTTTGTATGATATGCGTATCTTCTTATGTTCAAACGCTCTGTAATTTCCGCTATTATTCTTTTTGTATTCGTCTAGTTTATATCGTTCTGGTTGCTCTTATAATTCTGTTACTTTTTCTGTTATTTCATTGATATTATTTCTGCGTTTTGTGGTGAGTCTTCTTCTATATATTCATATATTTTTTGTAATCCGGTTAATGCTCGTTTTGCCCAAATTATTTCTATCATACTGCTTTCTTTTTCCATGTTTTTATTTCTGCCAATACTTGCTCATGTGTATAATAATTTCCTGCTTCTATTTCTTTTTCTGCTTCTTCTATATCCTTATTGTATTGTTCTATATCTATTATTTCTTCTTCAAACAATGTATAAATAGCTTGTATTTTCTTATCTTCCACTACTTCTAAATAATGATGTAATTTTTCTCTTAAAGTATCTATTGTTGAACTCATGATGATTGTATTTTCTACCAAATTTAATCTTTTTATCGTTTGATAGTTGTTAATTTTCGCTTATCCTATCGGGTGATACTTGTCTATCTCGTTTATTACTATTCCCTCGCCCTCGGCAGGTGTTATCACCTGCCGGCTACCATACCATAAATATACCTTATTATTCATCATAGTTGGCTATAAAATCCCATTTACTTTTATTTAATTCATAATAATCCGCACTCGAATATACATACTCTTCCGGTAAACTGCATAAACCTGCTTTATCCTGGATTATTATGAATGTAATTTAGTTTTTGATCAAATACTCACTGAGCTGCGCTTAAACACCTGCCAAGGGCGAGCCAATAGGGCTTTGTTATACCTGTTGCCGTGTTTTTGTATTATTCCACTTTTGTCTTGATACAAAAGTGGAGCAAAAAATCAAGAACAATAAAAGGCATTTTTGCCTGTGCTATTGGCTTCAGCTCTAAAAAATCTGCTTGTGAAAACTATCTTGTCACTCGCTGTTTGTGTTTATTTTCGGTAGGCTTTATACAACAAAACATAGTGTATTCCATGTCGTTTCACGATAGTTTTAAGTCGCCACGATTTTTTATCGCCTCATGCTGTTTATTGTTCGGGCTAAACTTTAATGGCTTGCCTTTTTTGTAATTATAATTTTTCCGTATTTGGATTAGTTTAAGAAATTAGTTTAATGTAAATTGTTTGTTGATGTTGCTATGCGGCGAGCCACTGGGTTGGCAGGTGATAACACCTGCCAAGAGCGGGGGTAAAAAATTGAGGATGATTTTCTTCATTAATCATACTTGAAATTAAAAAATATTTTCCGGTTTCAATACGGTTCGTGGTTGGCAGATGATAACACCTGCCAAGGGCGGGGAAATCAACGGCGAACGTAGTGAGCTAGACACGAGAGCGCTGCGCTAACTCTCGCGTCAGAGTGGGATCAACTTATTTATCAGAAAGGTCTGTTCTAAACTCAAGTCATTAGCTCATAAAATAGATTTCCACATGACAACTTCGGCAGGCATTTTTTTTGTAACTTGAAAGGGTGAATTATAACAATCTGCATACGCATCTGGAAGCTCGTGTCTTATTTATTGACATGAACAGTTTTTTTGCCAGTTGCGAACAGCAAACCAATTACTGGCTACGTGGCAGACCTGTTGCCGTCTGTGTATATACCGGAAAATACGGCTGTGTAATTGCCCCTTCCATCGAGGCTAAAAAAAGAGGCATCAAGCTGGGCTTGCGCCTGAATGAAGCCATGCAGATATGCCCTGACCTGGTACCGCTGGAAACCAATCCGGAGAAATACCGCTCTTTTCATGTTAAAATCATGAATGTACTTCGTAAATACTCTAACGAGGTAATTCCCAAAAGTATAGATGAAGCGGTGGTGGATTTGACTACCTATAAGAAGATATATCCCGACCCCATTGCCGTGGCACATGCCATAAAAAATGACATCAGAAATGAAGTGGGCGACTGGCTGAAATGCTCAATAGGCATAGCACCCAATGCCTTTTTGGCTAAACTGGCCAGTGATATACAAAAACCCGACGGGCTGACGGTCATTGATCCGCAAAATATAGATGAAGTATTGGGCAAACTGGAACTGACTGATTTGCCGGGCATAGCCAAAGCCATGTCGGCACGCCTGATGAAAGCCGGCATTTACACGCCTTTACAATTGCGCTACTCCAAGCCCGAAATACTTAAGGCGGCCTGCAAAAGCATTATTGGGTTACACTGGTATTACCGCCTGCATTTTCAGGAAGTGGACATGCTGGGCACCGACGAATACAAATCGATGCAAGCCATGCGGCAAGTATCTAAAGAGCAAAGGGAAAATGTGGGTACGCTACACGAAATTATGATGATGTTGTGTCTTACGTTGGAAAATCGGTTAGTAAAAAAAGAACTCTACTGTAAATATGTACAGTTTTATGTCAACTATGATGATAAAACCGGCTGGCAAGATAAATTTCATACCAATCAGCCCTTGCAAGACGGCATGCAAATCTATCACATCTTGCAGGAAAGACAGCAGAGTTTTGAAAAAAAACACGAGCCTTTATTGCCCATTATCAATAAGCATGTAACCAGCATCGGTTTGGTGGTTACCGAGTTTATCAATGAAATGCAGGCTTTACAACTCGATATTTTTGACAACTCGCATATCAAGAATAACAAATTGCGCAAAGCAGTTTATAATATCAAAGATAAATACGGCAAGTCCACCATCCTGAGAGCCTCAGAGCTGAAAGAAGATGAATTTACGCATGATATTATCGGCTTCGGCAATATCAAAGATTTATAAGTTCAATTAATCCAACTAAAATCGTATATTCGTTTTTTATCGAACTAAATAATTATGCCATTTTTACCTAAACAAAACCAACTGATAGAAAACGGCAAACTGCTGCCATTTGGAATTTATCAGGATATTATTGATAATACCGATACTTCCTATTTTGATGAGAAAGGCTCATTGCTGGCAAAAAACCGCCGAACAGAGCGAAAGGCCTGGATTTTCTTCGGTGTGTATTCACCCGAAATAATTTGTGGCATCGCTGTGGTAGATGCAGGCATGGCAGCCACGGCTTTTTGTTATTTTTATTCGCTGAAAGATTCCACATTTATTGAAGATAAGCTAACCGTTCCCTTTGGATTTGAGCAGGCCTTTAATCCGAATCTGTACACTGATTTCAAACTGAAAAATTACAGTATTTCACATAAAAACGGAAAGTGGAAAATGGAATACAACGGCAAATTCAACTTAATTATAGAATCTGAAAATAATGCGAATGGCTTCAGCGTGGTGTCGCCGTCACAAAACCGCCCATTTAATTTCACGTATAAAAACTGTTGCTTGCCTGTAAGTGTGCAAATTAATGCCGGCACTAATAAAACGTATGCTGTAAGCGGCAATTACGGATGCATTGATTATACGAAAGGCTACCCGCCCAGAGAAACAAGATGGAACTGGCTTTCTTTTATCGGCATTACTGAAAACAAAGAGCCTGTTGGCGTTAATCTGGTTGACAAATTCAATAATAATATGGAAAATGTGCTCTGGCTAAACGGCGAAAAAATCATACTTTCAGAAGCGGAATTCAGTATGCAAAAACCATTAGACAAGAGTGACTGGCTGATAGCAACGCGTGATGGAATTTTAAGTTGCCACATGTCGCCCGAAGGAGCAAGAAGTGAAAATATAAATGCCTTGATTTTAAAAAGCAATTTCACGCAACCTTTTGGCAGGATAGATGGCACGATAACATTGAATGGCATTACACAAAAATTTACGGCATTTGGTGTTGCTGAAGACCATTATGCTTATTGGTAAAAAATAAGAGTAACAGTATATGCAAGAAGAATTATTAGACGATCAGTTTAAGGAAGAAGAATATCCCAATGCACAAGATTATGACCACAGCTTGCATGGATTGAATGGCTGGCTGGCATTTTTAGGATTTTCACTTATTGCGTCAATGGTGCTTACCGCTGTAGGTAATTTCAAGAATTATGCGACCATATTCAGGCAGTTTTCACTTTTTGAACCCAAATTTAAGTTTTGGTTGGGTGTTGAGTTTATTCTCATTCTTGGGGTGTTTATCATGCAGATTGTTGTATTGATTAACTATTTCGGCAAAAAGAAACTATTTCCAAAATTATTCTTGATTTACTTAGGCATCTATCTTGCCGTAAGCCTGTTTGACAATTTAGTTATTGTAAAAGTACTAAGCGGCGAATTTGCAATAGCCGGTATAATAAGACCTGTAATTTATGCATTAGTTTGGGACCTATATATCACCAACTCCAAACAAGTAAATCATACTTTTCTGTATAAGTGAAGATTAGCTCTAAATGTTTAGTAGTAAAATAGTATAAATAATATTATTTTAATTATATTTTATTTAAATAAATATAGATTTGTCGATTATACTAGTTAGTAAATGCATTTACTGTTGAATAATAATAATAGAGAGCTATTTTTTTGATAGATTCAAATAACGAAAAATGCGATAATCATGAAAACAAACATTATAACTAAACTCATACAGTTGTTTAAACCAAATAAAGATTGGCAAAGTGAACCAACGAATAAAGATGCCATTTCAACAATAAATGGAATTGAAATAACCTATGAATCAGAAGCATTTAGAATTGAGTCTTTAGGCAGCATTTATTTTTCAATACAGGGCATAAGTCAGGAAAAGTTAGTAGAACTACTGCAATTTGAGAATATCAGGAAATTGAATGCCAAAGATGCTACAGACTATTTGTACAATGACGAAGATTTTGGCAAAAAAAAGACAGATTCATCTACTTTGAAAGCCTATGTAACATGTGAATTAAATAGCTGGGTTTATTTAAAATGGGAATCAGGAATTTTCGAAGTTAATAAGCACTTAATTGAATATCTGATGAAATATACTACTGGTGTAATTGCCTATTTCTATGTTGACCCATACGTGGACGGATATGAATGGATAATTGCACAAAATAATAATATTATCAGAGCATTTAAATATGACATGGGAAATTTGTATATAGATGAAGGTAAGCCTGTATGCTATGAGGAAATTGAGTTTTTAAGGCTAAGGGAAAAAGAAAAAGAGAAATCTTTTGAGGAATGGATCAGAACAAGAGAAAATCCATTTGTTTCTTGTGAAGAAGTTTATGCTGGCGTTGTTAAAAACACCAGCCAACATATAGAAGAATTAAATAAAGATTTAAGTTCTTTAGGTGATTTTTATGTTGGGACAGTCAATCTGAAAAAACTACAAGGCACTACATCAAATTCATGATTATACTAATATATTTAAAACATAAAAATTAAATAAATACTATAATACCTCGCCTTTAGCAGGTGTTATCACCTACCAACCACGAACCGTATTGAACCCTTACCTAGACCAAGCATGGTAAAATAAAAAAAATAAAAACTGGCGCAGCCTGAGACATGGCCTCCCAACTATCTCCTATTGCACTAGAACTCAATTGTAATGATTTTAGTAAATACTGGGACGTTTTAATTTCTGTTTTCCCGAATTTGATACTCCTCAATTTGATATGTTTTTTTTGAAAAATGGATTAAAAAATCAAACAGAGATTATAATATGGACAAATACGTTCAACTCATCTTTTTACTCGGAATGAGTTCCGAATGGAATAAACTAAAATATCGGATTATAATAAGTTAAACTAATCATCCACCTTTTCCTTCTCAAAATATCACAAATTCTCCAAAGCAAAATCATATCTTTTTATGCTGTTATGATTTCAGAAAAAATCAGCAATACTATTGTATCAAATTTGACATCCAAAACCCAATAAAAAAAGGCATCCGAAGATGCCTTTGTAGCCCGTAGGGGAATCGAACCCCTGTTTGAAGAATGAAAATCTCCTGTCC
>DAOQII010000152.1:0-5931 GCA_035339455.1 Chitinophagales bacterium | reverse complement strand
GGCTATGCTAATCGAAAACACATCCTGAGAGTGGGGTATTGCTGTGCATGCCCTGAGCATATTTTAGTTGCAGCTTACTTATCTATTCTGTTTAGTCCGGCTTTTGCTTCGGCATTTATGCTGTTTTCATATTCATCTTTGTCCATATCCAATGCCATCTGGTAGTATTTCTTTGCACTTGCATTTTTATTTTGCCGTTCAAAGATAGCCCCTAATTTTATACAAGCATTAGCAATGTAGTAGTAATCTAAATTTTTTCCTTTATCTATGGTCTGCAAATAAAAACTAACAGCATTATCTGTTTTTCCCATATCATCATAAATACGTGCCCTTCGGTACAAGTATTCAATTTTATCTTTATTGCGCGTAAATTTTTCCGGCTTTATCTCATTCAATACCATCAAGGCCTTATCATAATAAGCGCCGTCATTCAGTATTCTGGCTTTCAGCAATTGCGCATTCGGCATATAGCCGGATTCGGCTTCGTGTTGCGCTGCTTTATCTTCATCGGTAGGTGCATCTTTTATTGACAACACCGTTTGCATATATTTTTTATATAAATCAGGTTTGCCATTAACCAGATAAAACCAGGCTAATTTTCTATTGGCTTCTTTTTGGTATGAACGTCCTTTGTTTTGTTGCAAGAAAGATTTAATATACACATCGGCATCGGCATCTAAGCGCGAAAGTTTGGTAGTGCCGTATAATAAATCCAAATAAGGAACAGCCATAAACGCTTTTCCTGTCGGTCGCTTCGCCAGCAATTCCAGCACTTTGTCGCTTTTGCCATTATAAGATGCTACGGATGCTGCTATAAAACTATTCAGTAAGTTATCATCCGTTGGCAACTTCATATCGGCTACCCATTGCCAGGCTGCTTCTTTGTTTTTTTCTACATGCAGCTGTATCAATATATACTCTATAAGAGCTTCTTCCCGAAAAGGAAAATTTTCGTCCTGCAAGACTTGCTTAAGTTCTTGAACACCCAGATTGACTGAGCCTTTCAGCCCAAGCAGAGATGCGCCGAATTTATAATTATCGGGGATATTGCCAAAAATAATATGCAGTAGTCCCAGGCTTTTTTGATTGGGTAAGAAGGCGGGAAATTTGGTTTTGTTTTTTTCGAGTAATTCGTTCGATTTTTTTATATCGAACACTGCACTCATATACTTGCCGAATTTTAATTTAATAAGTGCTTGCTGAAAATATATTTCCGCCTGGGTATATAAATAGTAAGGAGAGCTTTTATCGCCGGTTTTCAGCTTATTCAAATGCGCTTCTGCCTTGGACATAAACTGGTTGTATTGCACATCATTATCATTGATATACACCTTAAAAAAGTCAACATAGTTTTCAATAAAATAAGGGAATAAATTTTTGGGATTTTGTTTTTTTTCAGATGAAAGAAAAGTCAAGCCGTCATTTATTTTCAATTTAAAAACAGATTGATAAGCCTGCTTGCAGTTGGGCGAAAAATCAAAATTTTGTGCCTGAGCAAAAATGGAAATCATACCAACAAACAAACCCACTAATTTCCGCATGACCTATCCACTTTTTAGTTTTTACTTAATTCTCTAGATCGCAACAGCGCTTTTTCCAAACCCAATTCAATGTTTTCAGAAACCGTTTGCTGGTTAAACTGCCGGATGGCTGCCTCTGTTGTTCCACCTTTAGATGCCACTTTTTCTATCCACTCCTTACATGAGAGGTTGTTGACTTTATACAATTCAACAGCACCCAAGAAGGTTTGTTCTACAATTTTCGAGGCCTCTGTATGCGAAAAGCCCATTTCCATTGATTTATTTATCATGGCATCCATAAAGTAAAATACATACGCAGGTCCGCTTCCTGAAATGGCCGTGATGGCATTCAGCTTATCTTCATCGTAAACTTGTATCGTGCCACCTGTAGTTTCCAGCAGCTTGCGGATAAAATCGACATCATATTGGCTGATTTTTTCTGACACCATAAATCCCGTTACGCCCATTCCAATTTGGCAAGGCAAATTCGGCATCGCACGCACCACTTTCTTCGTTTGGAGATGTTCTTCCAAAGTTGCGATAGAAACGCCTGCCATAATGGTCAGGATGATATGTTTTTCGTTTATAAAAGGGCTCAGTTTGGGATAAATAGCATGTGCATCCTGCGGTTTGACTGCAATAATAATCAAATCTTTCTCTGTGATAAAATCTCCGAATTCATTGTAAACCTGACCAAGCTTAATGCGGTTAAGTTCTGCAATCTGTGCAGCATCTTTTTCGATAATAGTAAGTTGCTTATGCGTTAAAATTTTAGCGTTCAAAAAGCTTTGGGCAAAACTTCTTCCCATATTGCCTCCGCCTACAATTAATACATTCATGGTATGAAGATAATTTTTTTTCGTGTCATGCATCACCATTTTAGTGTAGAATGTGTATTTTTATAGATGCTTGCTCTGCTGCTTTATCTGCTTGACGGTGTTATTCATCTTATTTCAGAATATCTGCACTTCCCGATAGTAAAATATGGCAGTAAAATTTTGCTGATGCCCTTGCTTGCGCTCTTTCTGGTTTCAAAAGTAAAATCAAATAACAAGCTCATTTTATCTGCATTGTTTTTTTCTTGGCTAGGCGATATTTTTTTGATGTTTCCGCGTAATGAATATAGTGAGCAAATGCAAAAACTACTATTTATTTTTGGTTTAGCCTCTTTCTTGATTGCGCATGTCTTTTATATTTTCACTTTCTTAAATGAAATAAACAGCGTTAAGAAAGTATCTTTAATCGTTGAAAATCCATATTTGGTACTTCCCTTTTTAGTTTTCTTGTTTTTCTTGCTTTATTTCTTGTTTCCCTATCTGAAAGACATGAAATTGCCTGTAGTTGTTTATGGAAGCATCATTAACCTGATGGCATTGATGGCATTAAACCGGAAGAATTTAGTCATAGCTTCTTCCTTTTATTTAGTTTTTATCGGGGCATTACTTTTTATGATTTCTGATACAACCATAGCCGTAAATGTGTTTTATAAAGCACAACCATGGCATCGGATATTTATTATGAGCACCTATATATTAGCACAGGCTTTGATTGTTTACGGATGGGTGCAAAATCAAGTTTTATCAAATAAATCGCTTAAAATATGAAAAATCTTTTTTGGACATTACTAATCATGCTTGTCGCATTTACTCAAACAAATGCCGGCTTCATCAATGGCACCATGACGCATCAAAACAAAGTGAGGAAGTATGTTATTTATGTTCCGTCCTTATATTATTCTCAAAACAAGAAAGTGCCTTTGCTGATTGGATTGCATGGCTTTGGTGATGATATTGCCAACTTTAGTCAGATTTGCATGTCTAATATTGCTGATACGGCTAACTACATTGTTGCCTATCCAGAGGCTTTAGCAGATCCGGTTTTAGGGGCTAATGCTTGGAACAGTGGTGCCGGTGCTTTAGGCATTATAGTAAATAATACTATAGATGATGTCGGTTTTATAACCCGACTGATGGATACGATTATCTCAAAATACTCCATTGACACGACACGCATGTATATGTTTGGTTTTTCTTTTGGTGGGTTTATGACAAATCGCATGGCCTGTGAAAAAAGCTCTCGCTTGGCTGCTGTTGCTTCTGTTTCAGGGTTGAAAGGTAATTATGTAACTGCCACTCCGCAGGTGCCCATGCCCTATATGCATTTTCATGGCACTGCCGACCAAACTATTGGCTATTATGGCACATCTACAATGGGTTTCTTGCCGGGCTTGGGATTAAGTGCTGAAAACACTACGAAATATTGGGCTAACCATAATCATTGCAATATGACTCCTATAGTTGATTCTATGCCAAATCTTAAAAATGATGGCTTGCGTTTTGTCCGCTTCTCGTATTTAGGCGGTGATAATGGCAGTACTGCTATTTTATATAAAGTGATGAATGGTGAACATAAGTGGTATGGTACGCCTACAAACGACATTTCTTATTGCCAAACAATATGGAGTTTCTTTAGCCAATATTCTAGAACAGCGACAATTACTGCCATTAGAAATAATTCGTCAAAAACGAGCATTAAAATTTTTCCTAATCCATCATCAGGAAGTATCTCAATACAGTCTGAAGCAGCTGTAAACTCAGTGCAAATTTGGAATATGGAAGGCAAAATGATAGTAGAAGACAAAATAGATAACCAACGAGCGTTTACACTTTCTAAAGATTTATCAAACGGTGCGTATATTGTGAGATTACTTAATAATAAAAATGAAACACTAGGGGAAGAAAAGTTGTTAATACAGCATTAATATGATTTTTGCCAGGAATAGTTGTATCTAAACCAAGCAAAAGCCTTTGTCTATATTGGAGGTGTAGAGGAATAAAGGGCAAAAAGGAGAAGATAATTGACATAATATACTGAGTGGCAAACGGATAGTTGCAAATAAACAATAAGGGACAGCATAAAAGCCGTCCCTTTCCTGTATTGTGCAAAAAGCAATTTTTTAAACTTCTGCTGTTTTCACTGTTTTTACAATGCGTGCTGCTACTTTATACGGGTCAGCTGCAGAATTGGGTCTGCGGTCTTCCAGCCAGCCTTTCCAGCCTTTATCTACCGTGGCAATCGGAATACGTATAGATGCCCCTCTGTCGCTCACGCCAAAAGAAAATTTATCTATAGATTGTGTCTCGTGTTTTCCGGTTAAGCGCAAATGATTGTCAGCACCATAAACGGCGATATGCTCTTTCACGAACGGACGGAAAGCCTCGCATACCACCTCGTAGGTTGCTTTGCTTCCGCAATTTCTCAAAACATCATTAGAGAAGTTGGCATGCATACCAGAACCATTCCAGTCTGTATCGCCCAGCGGTTTGCAATGCCAGTTGATTGCATAATTGTATTTTTCAGCCGTACGCTCAGCCAGATATCGAGCCACCCATGTTTGATCGCCTGCCTGCTTAGCTCCTTTGGCAAACACCTGAAACTCCCATTGTCCAATGGCAACTTCTGCATTAATCCCTTCAATGTTTAATCCTGCTTCCAAACACAAATCCAGATGTTCTTCCACTATAAAACGACCTACTGCCTTGCCTGCACCTACAGAACAATAGTAAGGACCTTGTGGGCCGGGCTCCCCGGTTGTAGTATATTCGCCCCAGCCAATAGGCTTGTTTGTTTTTGGATTCCAAATGAAATACTCTTGTTCAAACCCAAACCAAAAATCATTATCATCATCATCGATGGTGGCTCTGCCATTAGATACATGTGGCGTTCCGTCAGGATTCATTACTTCGCACATCACCAGATAACCAAATTTTCTATCCGGATCCGGACAAATAAAAACTGGCTTTAATAAACAGTCAGACGAACCACCCGGCGCCTGCTCTGTAGAAGAGCCGTCAAAACACCATACCGGACAATCTTCCAGTTTGCCACTGAAGTTCCTTTCTATTCTTGTTTTGCTGCGTAAGCTTTGTGTCGGTTTATATCCGTCTAGCCAAATGTACTCTAATTTTGCGTAAGACATATTAAATTGTTTTAAAATGTGAAAAATTTTTTAATTATTTTATGTAAAGTTTAGATTTTGATTGAAATTTTCAAAGAATTTTCTAATTAATTTTAGTTTAAGAGATTATTATGTGTTTTTATAACAGATTATGAAGTCTGTTATTTCAACTAAAAAAAACGCTTTAGTCCATCTCATTTAGCATTATTCGACTGATTTTATTTTTATGCAGCTGAATTGGTAGTAAAAAGTAAGAAGAAGGCGAAAAAATGAATCGAAGTAATTTACATATGTCGTTTACTAATTCTAAAAAACTCACCTTAAGAGATGCTTCCGAAAATAGTATGCATCATTTTTGTCTGTTTTTTTGTTAATTTCGGGCATTGTAATATGCTTGATATTCGCATTGTCATTACTATCAACATAAAAAATAGCCAATGAAAATTATTGTAA
>DAOQII010000151.1:0-5942 GCA_035339455.1 Chitinophagales bacterium | reverse complement strand
CGCAATTTTCACAGAAGATATCTTCCTGACGAATTGGATTACTACATGACGGGCAAGTATTAAATTTACTAACAACATTTACTGAACTAACCTTAGGTATTTCTATTTTTTGACTTTGAACATAACCAGTATCCTTTGAACTATTTTGTTTCCTAAATATTAAGAGTTTAAATGTTACCATTTCTGACTTTGCGCCACCTGTAAAAATTCCAATTAGCTGTCCAAGACAACCTGGGTTCTGTAAAGAAGATACAGAATCTATCATGTCAAGTTCCCAACCGTCAACAGCTAAACTATTTATTAGTTTTTCATAGTGGTTAATGGCTGCATTATGCGAATTCTTTCCCGTGTTTCCTGTATTAACAATCTCAGGAACACTTATACATTTATATACATACATATTTAAATAATTTTATTTCCACAATTCTCACAATAGATATCATTTTCTTTAATCTTATTATTACAAAACCGACAATACTCTTTATTTGAATTCAAATTAACAACTTGAGCAGTTACAGTTTTACTATTATTACCTCTTAGATTAGTGACCCTGTTAAATTTTGCTTGTTGAAAAAGTTTAATAATTTCAGATACCTCTTGATCACTTTTATTGACTATTGAAAATCCTAGTTTAGTACTTCCATTTGTATAAATATTCAAATAGTGCGCTCTGGAAAAAAAGTAAAAAAAGATAAATAAAGATACCAAAAATATAAGTATAATCAATCTATATATATTTAAAAACATATATCTAAACATACTTATACCAAATAATACTAGAATACCTGCAATAATAAGATAGATTTTCTTACTTACATAACTTGTTTCAATTTTTGAAACATCTTCGTGAAAAACATATTCTTTAGTATTATTATTACCAATAAAAGATAGGTTCGTATAAATCATAATCCTCAAATCTGTAAGAATTACCTTCAAATTAGAGTTATTTCCTGATTCAAGTATCACATTTTCATTATTCAAGAGTTCCATAAGACTATTTTAATTTAATCCGCATATTGTTTCAATGATTTTTTAAAAGCCAGATAAGCAGATTTATATTTATTATAAGCTGCTTGGTTTTTATACTTTAATCCGATTACCCAATTCGTGCTTTCATCAGCAATTTCCTGATAACTTCTTGTATATTGTCCTGATTTATCTACAATAGTCCAAAATTTAATCGTTTTAGAACACTTGTGTACTATTTTCGACTGTGTTTGCTTTTCTGTAGATTTTAATGCAATATCTGTATATGCTGCTTTCCATTGGGGTGAAAAAATATAAAATTCGACCAAGCCATCTGAGGATTTAAAAAATGCACTCTCACAACCATCAGAACTAATTGATTTCAGAGAGCATACTTCAGTAAAGCTTGCCGGATATTGAATATCAAACCAAGCTCCTTTAAAAACTTTGGATTGTGCATTAAGTAATACAGTAAAAATTAAAAATAAAATAAATAGTTTAAATTTCATGGCACTTACTACAAATATACGGATTATACTTCAACAATTGTAAAATTTCTAGTCAAAAAATATCCATTCTTGAAAATGCATACTTAATCAGATATTAGCTGTATTAATAAAGATCGCAGAAGTATTTATCCCGAAATATTTTTATAAATTTTGTTGTTAACTCCGTATCTTTCCAAAAATTCTAAATAATGGAAACTCTAGATTCACAATTAAAAGAAAGTCCGGGCAATAATAGCAATGCCGTGATAAAATTAGGTGTCATTTCGGGCTTGATACTCGTTTTGATATCGTTTATCTTATTTTTTACAAATTCAACATATGAACCCTGGGCAAAATGGATAAGTACAGCCGTTATGTTTTGCTTAATTGTTTTCTCTCAAAAAATTCTCTCAGATGGTTTTGACAAAATTTCTTTCGGGAAAATATTTGGTATGGGTTTTAAAATCACATTAATCATCACATTGCTAAGTATGCTATACATGGTAATTTATACCAACGTATTAGATGTAAATTTTAATGAAAAAGTAGTACAAGTAGCACGTGAATCAATGGAAAAAAAAGGCACTTTAAGTGAAGAACAAATAGAAGCAGCATTGGAAATGTCAAAAAAATTCATGACACCTGCTTTTATGTACATCATGCTCATTGTATCCAATTTAATTTTTGGTAGCTTATTTTCTGTAATCGGCGCTGCTGTGTTTAAAAAAGAGTAATGCTTATGTCTGCCATACCTATTTTGCCATGTATAAGTTGGAATGATTATGAATTGATTGACTCCGGTAATTTTGAAAAGCTGGAACGATTTGGTCAATATATTACCATTCGTCCGGAACCGCAAGCGGTATGGGATAAACATCTGACAGCTACCGACTGGAATACACAAGCACATGTTCGTTTTGTACCGCAAAGTTCATCCAACGGCAACTGGGACTTTTTAAAAAAAATGCCGGAAAACTGGACATTGGAATTTCCGTTAACTGCAAAAAAAAATCTGACTTTTAATTTAGCACTTACCAAGTTTAAACATGTCGGCATTTTTCCGGAACAGAGTGTCAATTGGAAATTTATCTACGAAAAAGCAAGTGCCATTCAGGCAATAACAAACGATTGCAAAGTATTGAATTTATTTGCTTATACAGGCGGCGCGAGCCTGGCGGCTCGCGCCACCCACGCCGAAACTTACCATGTAGATTCCATAAAACAAGTAGTTAGCTGGGCTAACCGCAATATGGAATCTTCGCAGCAGCATGATATTCGTTGGGTGGTAGAAGATGCCGTGAAATTTGTAAAGCGGGAAGTGAAAAGAGGTAAAAAATACAACGGCATTATTTTAGATCCCCCGGCATACGGACATGGTGCCAACGGCGAAAAATGGAAACTGGAAGACCAAATAAACGAAATGATTTTGGACACACTTTCTCTTTTGGATAAGGAACATCATTTCTATGTATTGAATACCTATTCACTTGGATTTTCGGCATTAATTATTGAAAATCTGCTATCAGATAATCTGAAGAAAGCGGGTATTACAAACATTCAACCGGAGATAGCTGAAATATACATCCCATCTACTACTAATCAAAAATTACCGTTGGGCGTTTGTGCAAGATGCTAATTGCTTTCGGGTTGCTTGGTTGCATTATGCATCAAGGCAAATAAGACATATGATACAATGCAAGTAGTCAATCCCAACCATTTCAAGAAGATTAACTGTGGGATACAACTTATCAAAAAGAGTACTCGCCATTTGTTTTGTTTCCATGAAAAAGGGTTGCCTTTCATGCTGAAAATTTCCAATTCGCTGACCAACATAAATGCCAATCCGACAGCAATTATCAGCAGTGCTGTAGTAGAATATAAAAATGGAATTTGGAAGATATGAAATTTTAAATTAGCATATAAACCCAATACAAACATAGCACCTGAAGGTGTATTTAGTCCAATAAAATTAACCGTTTGCCGTGTGTCGATATTAAACTTAGCCAAACGCAAACAAGCAAAAATGGAATAAATAAAACCGATATACGGGAAGTATTTTCCTTGATAACCTGTACAGGCAATATCAGTATAAGCTTGTCGGATTAAAACAAACAACATCATGCCGGGCAAAACACCAAAAGTAGTCATGTCTGCCAGCGAGTCTAACTGTGCTCCCAAATCTGATTTTACTTTTAATGCTCTTGCAACAAATCCATCTAAAAAGTCGGCTAATAAAGCAATGCCGATAAAAACGGGTACAGCCAGATATTGATCGTATAAACAAGCCACTATTCCACAACAACCGCAAAATAAATTAAGCAGCGTAAGCGAATTGGGGATGTGATTTTTAATGCTCATTGTTGCATTGGTGATTAGTGATTGGTGATTAGTGAATTGTTATTTGAATTTGGGAAATGGTCTGATACTTATAACTGTGGACTATGAACTGTGGACATTAAGCATTCCCTTTTTCAACTAGCTCACCAGTTCAACTTCATCTACTTCTACTTTCAGGTTATTGATAATAAACTGTTGGCGTTCGGGCGTATTTTTTCCCATAAAATATTCCAGCAATTGTTCTATGCTCTGATTACTTTTCAAAACAACCGGCTCTAATCGCATGTCATTGCCAATAAAGGCTTCAAATTCGTGCGGCGATATTTCACCCAAGCCTTTAAATCGGGTTATTTCCGGCTTGCCTTTTAGCTTGTTGATGGCGGCTTGTTTTTCTTTTTCAGAATAACAGTAAACGGTTTCCTTTTTATCACGCACTCTGAACAATGGCGTTATTAATACATAGAGATGTCCTTTTTTTACCAAATCCGGAAAGAACTGCAAAAAGAATGTCATCAGCAATAAGCGAATATGCATACCATCCACATCGGCATCAGTAGCAATCACAATATTATTATAGCGCAAATCATCAATAGTATCTTCAATGTTTAAGGCATGTTGCAGCAAATTAAATTCTTCATTTTGATAGACCACTTTTTTGGTCATACCATAGCAATTAAGTGGCTTACCACGCAATGAAAACACCGCTTGTGTTTCTGGATTCCTGGCTTTGGTAATAGAACCACTTGCAGAATCTCCCTCGGTGATAAACAATGTGGTATCGGTATGTTTCGGATTTTTTTCGTCTGTATAGTGAAAACGGCAATCGCGCAATTTTTTGTTGTGCAAGTTCGCCGATTTAGCTCTTTCATTAGCCAGTTTTCGTATACCGCTTAATTCTTTGCGCTCCCTCTCCGACTGTTGAATGCGTTTTAACAGTGCATCTGCTACCGTAGGATTTTTATGTAAATATGGATCGAGCTGACTTTTTACAAAATCATTGACAAAACTTTTCAAACTTGGTCCCTCCTCTATTTTCCGGCTGATGTCCGCCGGCCACATCACATTGGAACCTAACTTAGTTTTAGTTTGCGATTCAAAAACGGGCTCTTGTACTCTTATAGAAATTGCCCCGATTACTGCCTGACGGATATCCGATGCCTCGAATTGCTTTTTATAAAAATCGCGCAATGTTTTTACTATCGCTTCTTTAAATGCAGCCAAATGTGTACCACCTTGTGTGGTATATTGCCCGTTGACGAAGCTGTAGTATTCCTCCCCGTATTGATTACTGTGCGTGAGTGCGATTTCAATATCCTTATCCTTCAAATGAATAATGGGATAACGCAATTCAGATTCATTGGTTTTCTTATTCAACAAATCTTTTAATCCATCTTTTGAAAAATATTTATTGTTGTTGAAATTGATGGTCAATCCGGCATTGAGATAGGCATAATTCCATAATTGCTCTTCAACAAATTCTAGTACAAAATGAAAATTTCTGAAAATGGTATTATCCGGATTAAACTGCATTTTCGTGCCATTTTTATCGGATGTTTTTTCTACTTTATGGTCTTTTATCAATTCGCCTTTGTCAAATTCTGCCGTCTTTTTTTGCCCGTCGCGTACAGATTCAACTTTAAAATAAGAAGACAAAGCATTCACTGCTTTTGTACCCACACCATTCAAACCTACAGATTTCTGAAATGCAGAAGAATCGTATTTACCGCCCGTATTTATTTTAGAAACGCAATCAATTACCGCACCTAGTGGTATACCGCGACCATAATCTCTTACTGTTACAATTTTTTCTTTTATGTCGATATCAATTTGTTTGCCATACCCCATCACATACTCATCTATGGAGTTGTCAATAATTTCTTTAATCAGTACATAAATGCCGTCATCGGGTGCGCTACCGTCGCCGAGTTTGCCGATATACATACCGGGACGTAAGCGGATATGTTCTTTCCAGTCGAGTGAGCGTATGTTTTCTTCGGTATATTTTACTTCTGCCATTTTAATTTTCAGTTGGTTTGTAAGTTATGAACTATTTTCTTTAAAATTCGAGGAAAAGGTCTAATTGTTGGTTAATGGTCTTTTCAATTTCTTCATTGCTGAATTTTCCGGCTTCATCCAAATATAAATGCACCT
>DAOQII010000150.1:0-5963 GCA_035339455.1 Chitinophagales bacterium | reverse complement strand
TCATAATCCGGATAACTGATCAACACTGCCTGATGTGGGCGTTGGAAGACGAACATACTGCCTGCTGCTGTGGCAGACGCTCCGTTGTTTATTGCCTGTTGGAAGTCATCAACTGATGATGCTCCGCCGATGGCTATCACGGGTATAGAAACGGCATCACTAACTGACTTGATCAGGGGCAGGTCGTAACCTTGATAGGTGCCATCCCGGTCAATGCTGTTGAGGAGTATCTCGCCTGCGCCCAGTTGCGCCACTTGTATTGCGAAAACTGCCGGGTCGATTCCTGTGTTATTCCTGCCATTGTCGGTATATACTTTATACCTACCAAACAGGTTTTTCTTTACGTCTATCGATACCACGATGGTCTGACTGCCGAACAAGGCTGCTGCCTCGGTTATCAACTCCGGCTGTGTGTGTGCTGCCTTGTTGATGATGACCTTTTCGATACCGTTGAAAAGTATATCTTTTATCTGCTGCACTGTTGTTATTCCGCCGCCATAAGCCACAGGCATAAAGGCTTCTCCAGCAATTTCAGCTATTCTGGTTATATTCGGTGAACGGTTTTCTTTCGTCGCATCGATATCCATCATGACAAGTTCATCTACTTCTTTATCATTGAAGATTTTGACTGCATTAATCGGATCTCCAACGTATTTGTAATCTTTGAATCTTACCGACTTCACCAGTCCGTCTTTGTGTATCAGCAAGCTGGGGATTACTCTTATGGCTGCCATCTGTGGATCAATAATATTTGACGAAGTTTTCCAATAGTTTCATGCCGAATTTGTGGCTTTTCTCAGGGTGAAACTGCACTCCGAGTATGTTGTCATGTTCAATTCCTGCTGCAAATTTATAACCATAGTCTGTGTATGCCAAGGCGTCGGACTCGCTTTTTAATTGCAGGTGGTATGAGTGTACAAAGTAAAACCGTGGCTCGTGTGGCATGCCGGTAAACAAGGCAGATTTTTCGTAGCCATGTATTTCGGACCAGCCCATGTGCGGAATTTTTAAATTTTTCCCAAGGCTATTCCTGTTAAATGCAACGGTGTTTCCTTCTATCCAGCCAAGTCCGGGTGTGTCGCCTTCCTCACTGCTTTGGGTAAATAGCTGTACGCCGAGACAGATACCCAATATCGGCACTTTTTGCAGGCATACACGTTCATGGAGCACATCGATGAGCCCGCTTTTCTGTAGTTGTTGCATACCATATTTAAAATGACCCACGCCCGGCAGAATCAGTTTATCAGCCTGAGCGATATCTTCAGCGCTGCCCGAAATCTTAACCGGTACTCCAATACGTCGAAACATATTTTGGATAGAGAGCAGGTTGCCGGTGCCGTAGTCTATCAGGGTGAGCATGGAGGCTGGTTTATGTTCAATAAATTGTACCAGACATTATGATTCATTATTTGTCCACTTTCTTAAACTGTTGGGTAAGTGATGGTGTCCATCACCGCTATCTATTACAACTGATAATGGCGACTGAATTTGAATGCTCTGCCTTCTTTCAGAGCCTGTTCGTTGTAAGGGGATATTACGTTGATCATTATTTGGTGTTTTTTAAATTAATTCTATTTATTATTTTAGTCTTTGTTATCATACTCAACAATCAAATTATACTTAATTCAGTATTATGATCAACAACTAAAACTATTTTTTCCCAAGATTAAATTTTATTTTTAGCCAATCAATTAGCTTTCTTCCAGGCTTCCCTGATGCCGCGATTAAAAGCCTTTTGATTTCTTCAAAATTTTTTATTTGCACTATTAAATCAAATAACAACTCTATTTTATTAAACTCATAATATTTAATTTTAGGCATTATACTATATAACGCAAGTCCTGAAGAAAAATAATATGACCTTACAAGGGTGTCATTCCTGTTTTGTGCAAATAACTCATTAGCGACCCTAAATCCATCAAGGCTTCTTTTTTCATTCGAGACCATGCTATGCATACCACTTCCATGCATATTGTATGCACCTAATACATCGCGTATATAGTAACCATTTCCTTTCTTCAATAAATGATAAAACACCTGGGTATCACTGGTGTATCTGTAATTGGCCAATTCTCCCAAGTCTAATAATTCAGTCCTAAAAACCGTAGTCAAAGTTTTCGTGTACCAATCCTGAAAAAACATTTCAATGGTTATATCAAAACCCGCATCGGTCATCATGGAATCATCCGGAGATTCTTTCAAAACTACATTTTTCTCACCTGTCACAGTATTGACTGACATATACCCGCCACATACCAAACTGTACCCCTCATTCGCCTCCAAAAAATCCATCTGTTTCTGCAACTTGTGTGGGTCTGTCCAGTAGTCGTCCCCTTCGCAGAGGGCTATGTATTTACCAGCACATTGCTCCATACACCAGACAAAATTAGGTGCTGCTCCCATATTTGTTTCATGGGCAGTAAACCTGATGGTGAAATTATCAGGCTTTCGCTGTAAGCAACGCTCAATGACCTTGACAGTACCGTCGGTCGATTTGTCGTCAGAAATAACGAGTTCGACATCAAAATTGCACTGTTGTATGAAGAAGCCGTTCAGACATTCTTCGATAAAATCCTGATGATTGTATGTAATGCAGGAAATAGAAACTAATGCTTGCTTCATTCTTTTTCAATTTGTGGAAAAAATACACTATCATTTGCTTTTAAATCCTTAATTGTTACAACATTCTCCTTTACCTGAATCCTGTCTGCCTCCAACCATTTCACTATTTGCTCAAGCATATTTAACTGTTGATCTAAAATGCCATCATAACCATACTTTTCAAAAAAATCTCTGTGCACTACATTCTGCATAATGATTAGGCCAGTGTCAATACCTGAATCGATGAAGTGTGCAGTATTCCCATACAAAAAAGCATTGGCATTTCTTGCCTGATCAATTGCCAATAAGCCCGGATAAAGAGGCAAAATTGCCGGATGGAAATTGATGATTTTATTATGATATTTTTGTAATAAATTCCCTTTTAGAATATGTTCTCCAAAACAAAAAAGATAATCAATGTTGTTGAGAGTCAATTTGTCAAGTATAATATCAGATAAAACTATGTTTCTTGCTTTATTTGTATCTGCCAAAATGTTATAATCAAACTCTATGTATTCGCAATTTTTCCCTTTAAGCAAGGCTTGTAAATCTTTGTTTTGCAGATTATCACAAAGCACAAACACTGTTGATTGAAAAACAGATTCTCGATTGAGTTCTAATAATTTTCTTATTCTTCCGGCTCTTCCTGAGACATAAAAAGCTATTCTCATGACAATAATTCAAATTTACCCAACATTTTTTTCACTTCTTCCTTACTATTGAACATCAGCACATCCAGGATGGAAAGCCACGGGACAAATTCGTTATCGAATCGTTTATTTCCCTTTCTTCAAACTACTGATAATAAATTGCTCCAATTCTTTTTTATCCGGCAGTTCAACCAGATACTTAGAAACAAAGATTTTATCTTCTATTCCGGCTGTTGCAAATGCAACATGTTCCGCATCCTTTTCAGTACAAAGCAATATACCGATTGGAGGATTATCTCCTTTATGCATTTCATAATACGAATCTGTTATTTCCAATTCGGGGGTTGATAACTCCCGATTCCCATCTTTTTCCAACTTAGCTGATTCGGGGGGCAATAAACCCCGGATTGAATGTTGAGTAATAATGTAGTGAAAAGCAGAACGGTAACTGAGATAAAACTGACGAAAGCGTCTTAATTCTCTCTCATCTGTATTCGGGATATGTATGTTTTTTAACTCTTGTGCAATATTAAAAAGCAATTTCTCCCCATATCCTGCTTTATCACTGCCATTTTGTTCAAACTCAACTATGTAGAATCCAAAAAACCAATTTCGTATAGTTAATGAAGTGTTTACTGCACGAATTGCATTTTCGCGTAATCTGTGATTGACTTCATGTAATTGAGATATAAGCTCTTTGAAATTCATAAAATCAGAAGGCTAAACTAATTCAAATTGAGTTAACATTTTTTTTACTTCCTCCTTACTATTGAACATCAGCACATCCAGGATAGAAAGCCATGGGACAAATTCATTCCCAAACTGCTTATATGCTATCGGCAGAGATTTAATAAACTGAAGTTGAATATTTTCTTTGAAAAATTCTTCTTTTGAATAAAGTTCTTGCCCTCCAATAGCATTGATGTATTTTTCAGCATTGATCTTCTTGCAAATAGCCTGTAACCGCTCCGCCTTGTCCAACCCTCTTGATTCAGGGAAATCCGTTGAAGATGTGTAAAATCTTGTCGTAATGCTTAAATAATCCGAAACTCTGACGATGCTTTCCTTTGCCAGTTCTGCAATATTAATGTATTCTTTTTCAAGAATCTGTGCAGTCAGCGGAAATATTTCTTCAAAAAACGGTGCTTTTTTATAGGCGAGCTCAATGGCTTTGAGCAACTTTACCAGTTCATTCCGGCGATAGTCTATTTCTGTATCCTTAATCATTTTGAAAGATCCTGCCTGGATCAATGGAACGGTAATAAATCTAGACTCGCCATTTATCAAAATCCGGTTTCGGTTGATCCACCCTTGTTTTATATAATTGACATCATCATAAAACACAAAGGCATCCACAGCATACACCATCTGGAAGTAGCCGATATACGGCATAAAATAGGGCTGCATGATGGCTGCTGTCATTTTATTCCAAATTTATTTTCCAACTACCAGATTTTGCGGAACCAATGTACATAATTTGATTATTTTTTTTCATTTTCTCAATATCTCTAATAATTGTCCTTTTTGTAACACTTAGTATTTCAGCAATTTGTTCTGTTGTAATGGTTGGTGTTTCTCTCATTAAGCTCAAAATTCTAGCACTTCTTTCGGTGACATTTTCGGTGACATTTTCGGTGACACGCTTTGCTGAGCTCGTTTTTTGTTCCGTATAAGAAATAGTAGCCATAAACCCTTTGCCGATTTCTTCGTATTCAACTTTCATAGTCGGATAATCCTTTATGGCTTTTCTTATACGCATAAAGCCACTCCCGTATTTTTCAATATCTCCGGTTAAATAAATTTCCTTTAAAATTGTATCGATTGCCTGACAAACAAAAGTAAACATAATATTCTGCCTGCAATACTTGCAGATATTACTTTTGACTGCCCACACTTTATTATCCGTTTCACTTTAATCAAATCGTTCATTATTTAGCCTGTTGTTTACTTATTTTGTAACATAATATCCGCCTGTTTTTGCCGCCCCTCTAAACTCAATTTTATTTTCTTCCCGTAATTGTTTAATCCAGCGTTCTACGGTTCTATTAGTTACATCAAAATGTTGGTATAGCCATTTAGCATTCATTCCCGGATTATTCCTAACTAAATCTAATAAATCGTTTACACCGACATTTACACCGACATTTACACCGACATTTACACCGACATCCTCTTCAGTCTTTATTCTTTCATTAAACAGTATGACCCGAAAGCCATTCATTGCTTCTTCAATAACAGGTGCAACCACGCCATAATCCTTACAAATATTTTGTATGCGTAGAATTCCGGAACCGTAACGTTCTATCAATCCTGCTTCTTTAAAGGCTTTAGCAATCAGTTTGTTTCTTGACTTTGAGGTATAGTTTCCGGTAAGTAAATCTTGGATTGTAATACCACCAAACAATTTTCCGGGGTTATAAAACTCAATTCTGTTATCAAAAATTTTAATCACACTACCCGAACTGTCCCGATAATCACGGTGTACAATCATATTGATGACCACTTCTCGAATAGCATCTAATGGATAGTCAAAACGTTCGGTGCGCTGTGGTTCGCCTGTAATAATATACTCCACCATTAAATGCTTTTTGATAAAAGCGATAATCTCATCCACTTCTGTAAACAAATCAGTATTGTGTGATATGGAATCAATAATGGTTATATCACTTTTAAACCGCCCTATCTGCACATCGCTTATTGGGCAATAGTCCG
>DAOQII010000149.1:0-5974 GCA_035339455.1 Chitinophagales bacterium | reverse complement strand
TATTGGCTGGCGTCTAGATTATTTTTGCACAGATAAAGAATTTATTAAAAATATTATTATTTATGAAATCTATTGATGCCATTAATTTTAAAAATGAAAGAGCACTTATCCGAGTGGATTTTAATGTGCCTTTTGATAAACAATTTAATATTACTGATGATACTCGTATTCGTGCCGCTTTGCCTACCATTAATAAAGTATTGAATGATGGTGGTAGTGTGGTGCTGATGTCACATTTAGGTCGTCCGCTGAAAAAACTAAAAGAAGACGGCTCTTTGGATGTCGATAAATTTACACTTCGTCATATTGTTAAGCACTTATCTGAATTATTACAGCGAGATGTAAAATTTGCAGATGATTGTGTAAGTGATGCTAGTCTTGAGATGTCTACAAATTTGAAAAACGGCGACGTATTGCTTTTAGAAAATACCCGTTTTCATAAAGAAGAAGAAAAAGGTGAAGAGCAGTTTTCCAAAACATTGGCAAAGCATGGCACTGTATATATTAATGATGCTTTTGGCACTGCACATCGTGCACATGGCAGCACCACAATTGTGGCACATTCATTTCCGGCAGATAAAAAATACTTGGGCTATTTAATGTCTGCCGAAGTAGCAAATGCCGACAAAGTATTGCACAAAGCAGAAAAGCCGTTTACTGCCATTATAGGCGGAGCTAAAGTGTCGGACAAAATTTTGATTATTGAAAATTTGCTGAATATCGCAGATACGATTATAATTGGCGGCGGCATGGCATATACCTTTTTTAAAGCCCAAGGCGGCGAAATCGGCAATTCTCTGGTAGAAGCTGATAAAATAGATGTGGCTTTGGAAGTGCTTGAAAAAGCAAAAGCTAAAGGCGTGCAATTATTATTGCCTTTAGATTCTGTTATTGCTGATAAATTTGCAGATGATGCCCAAACGCAATCAGCTGAAAGCAATGCAATTCCGGCGGATTGTATGGCCTTGGACATTGGCGAAAAAGCTATAGCTCAATTTTCTGATGTCATTAAACATTCTAAAACCATCTTGTGGAACGGACCGATGGGTGTTTTTGAAATGGAAAAATTTCAAAATGGAACAAAACAAATCGCTTTAGCCATTGCAGAAGCAACTGCTTCAGGTGCGTTTAGTTTGATTGGCGGTGGCGATAGTGTGGCGGCAATCAATAAATTTAATTTGCAGGAAAAAGTCAGCTATGTGAGTACGGGAGGTGGGGCGTTGTTGGAATTTTTTGAAGGAAAAACCTTACCCGGCGTAGCTGCTATCCTTTAGTGGTTCTATATTCAAATACATTAAGTATGCTATATTTACAGAAATTTGCGAATACTATTTACTAATTACTCACTAGAATATGTCGTAGATATCGTTTATAAACAACTTCGTTCATTATTTACCTTTTCCTGCTTTTTATTTTTAAAATAAACGATTGGAGCGTATCTTTGTGTACTCAATAGTCAACTACATGACCGATACAGCTACTGAAATCAAATTCAGCGAAGCCGCTCAAAAGCGTGCAGACGAAATCATCAAAAGATATCCCGAAGGGAAACAAAAATCAGCTCTATTACCCTTGTTGCATTTGGCTCAAGCAGAATTCGACGGCTGGCTCAGTGTGCCGGTAATGGATTATGTTGCCGGAATGTTGCAACTCAAGCCGATAGAAGTGTATGAAGTCGCTTCATTTTACACTATGTTTAATCTTAAACCCGTTGGCAACTATCTGATAGAAATCTGCCAGACCAGCAGTTGCTGGATGTGCGGTTCGGAAGATATAACGGCTTATTTACAGAAAAAACTGGATGTAGGTATCGACGAGCCAACTGCCGATGGCATGTTCCATATCAAACTGGTGGAATGTCTGGGCTCTTGCGGCACTGCACCAATGTTTCAGATCGGTGACAAATTTTATGAAAATCTCACCCTAGAAAAAATAGATACAATTTTAGATGATTTGAGAAAGGAAAACAAACGAAGCAGATATTGTTAAGTGAAGATGTTACATCAGTAAACTTTTATTCCCATGAGCAAAAAATTATTATTACAATACGACCATATTCCCGGTATACAAACACTCGAAGTCTATCGTCAAAATAACGGATACGCATCTTTGAAAAAAGCATTTTCCATGAAACAAGAAGATATCGTGGAGGAAGTGAAAAAATCTGGATTGCGAGGACGCGGCGGAGCAGGTTTTCCTACCGGCATGAAATGGAGTTTTTTGGCAAAACCTGAAGGTGTGCCTCGCCATTTGGTTTGTAATGCAGATGAGTCAGAACCCGGCACATTCAAAGATCGCTATTTGATGGAACGCATTCCGCATTTATTGATTGAAGGCATGATCGTTTCCAGTTTCGCACTGGGAGCAAACACTTCGTATATATATGTCAGAGGCGAATATTATTACATCATCAAAATCTTGGAAAAAGCAATTGATGAATGTTATAAAGCCGGATTATTGGGCAAAAATATCATGGGCTCCGGTTTTGATTTGGATTTGTACGTACAGCCCGGTGGCGGTGCATATATCTGTGGCGAAGAAACAGCATTGTTAGAATCACTTGAAGGTAAAAGGGGCAATCCGCGTTTGAAACCACCGTTTCCGGCTGTGGCAGGTGTATGGGGCAGACCCACTGTAGTAAATAATGTGGAGACGATAGCGGCTGTAGTGCCGATTATAAATATTGGGGGAGAAGATTATGCCAAAATCGGCATCGGAAAATCAACAGGTACAAAATTGATTTCTGCATCCGGTCATTTGAACAAACCGGGCGTATACGAAATTGAACTGGGACTTCCGGTGGAAGAATTTATCTATAGCGAAGTCTATTGCGGCGGAATCAGAAATGGTAAGAAATTGAAAGCAGTAGTAGCGGGCGGTTCATCCGTTCCGATTTTGCCGGCTGAACTTATCTTGAAAACGGCTAATGGTGAACCTCGATTGATGAGCTACGAATCGTTGGCTGATGGTGGTTTTGCCACCGGTACTATGTTGGGTTCCGGCGGATTTATTGCTATGGATGAAGATACTTCCGTAGTGAAAAACCTGTTTACTTTCGCCCGTTTTTATCACCACGAAAGCTGTGGGCAATGTTCGCCATGCCGAGAAGGTACGGGCTGGATGGAAAAAATTCTGAAGAAATTTATCAGCGGAAAAGCACAGATGAGTGATATTGATTTGTTGTGGGATATACAATCCAAAATTGAAGGCAAAACGATATGTCCGCTGGGAGATGCTGCCGCTTGGCCTGTAGCATCAGCCATACGCCATTTCCGCCACGAATTTGAAGAATACGTCCGTGATCCACAATCAATCAAAAATGTAAAACACTACTACCGCTTAAATAATCTGGCAGTATAAGCAACTACTATTGCTTTGATAGTTGTAACCCCCTTTATTAAGATTGGTTTTCTATAAATAAAATAAGCCGGACTTACTAGCCCGGCTTATTATGTATTTTTGTAAGTTAATTTATTTTGTAGCAAACGGATTAACTTGTGCATCCGCAGGTACAGTTCCGGTAAGTGAATTCAGGAATACTGCTATGCTTTTAATTTCATCATCAGTCAGCGTTTTGTTTAATTGTGCTTTACCCATAATAGCAATTGCATCATATAGGGTGCTCACGCTGCCATCATGAAAATAGGGTGCGGTTTTAGCAATATTTCTGAGTGAAGGCACTTTAAATACATATAAATCAGCCGCATTTTTGGTGATAAGGATTTTACCAGAATCCACTTTTGCACTTTTAGTCAAATCCCAGTAATTGCCAAATAAGCCAAATTTTTGGAACATCTGACCACCTACTGCTGCACCGGAGTGACAAGTAGTACAGCCTGATTTAATAAATGTATTAAGACCCGCCTGTTCTTCAGCAGTAAGTGCGTCTTTATTGCCATTCAGATACTCATCAAATTTCGAAGGCGTAATCAAAGTACGTTCAAATGCACCGATAGCCTTTTTCATATTCATAAAAGAAAGGGCACTTTTTTCATTCGGAAATGCTGCCGCAAACATCTTTTTATAAGTCTCATCTTTTTGTAATCTGTTCATGACATCAGCTTCAGAACCCATATGCATTTCCACAGGATTCATAATCGGCATACCGGCTTGTTCTTCTACATCTTTTGCTCTTCCATCCCAAAACTGAGCAATATGTAAAGCAGCATTTAGAGTAGTCGGAGAGTTTCTGCCACCGTTTCCACCATCATCACCTACAGAAAATGGTAATTTGTCTGCACCATATTCAGCTAAATTATGACAACTGTTGCAGGTATTATTTCCCTTATTGGAAAGTTTTGCATCATAATATAACCTCTTACCCAATGCTACTTTCTCTGGTGTAATCGGGTTTTCTGGATTATCTGCTTGTTTGGGCAGGGGCTGAAAAACTGCCTTTGCTGTAGTCATTACCTCAGTATTATCAGCTGTCGTACTGCCGGAATCAGATGTTTTAGGCTTGCAACCTGAAAATATAAACATTGTACCGGCAAAAATAAGAAGTGTGTGAAATCGAAATAAGTGGTTCATAAAAGGAGCAATTTGTTTAGCAATAAATTTAAAACACAAATTAAATATAATCCATGATAAAAGTCATTGATGTAAATCAAGCGATTTGAAAGTATAGCTATCAGTTTAAATATTTGATTTTTATGAAAATATATTTAAAAAGTAAACTGTATACTGTGTTGGGTATTGTATTATAATAAATAATAATATATAAAATAATATAGTCTGATTAATTTATAGAGAGATAATTAAAGGACTGCTTATTTTTTTATTAGTTTTTCATTTACCCAATTTTCTAATTCTCCTTTATTATCAAGTTCAATTAATTTTTCAACTTCTTTATCTTTTTTTAAGGATAAATTTTTATAAACCCTAATGACGCTTTTCAGACCTGCTAAATTGCCTTGAATTTGATCTGTTGAATAATTATTAAGAAGACTATATTTCGTCCAGCCTCCCATATAAGTCAATAATAAATCCGGATTCTTTTTTGTAAAAGTTAAGATGGCAGCATTTATCTCTAAAGTAACAGTTGGTGAATCTGTTATCCAAACCATTAACAGTGCTTTCTGCTTGAGTCTTTTGTTCTCTTCTTGATTAAATGGTGTAGTTTCCAACCAATCAATCGTTGCAACTACATTTTTCTCACTTGCAATAAACTCATCCTTAGTTTTGGGAACTTCACTTAATAAATTTTGACCAATGCAATTTTGAGTATGAATCAAAAGAATAGCAATGATAATACTTGAAAAAAAATTTTTAATCATAATAGTTCTTATTTTGGTTTACGTGTATAAATATAAAAATTCAAAAAGCCTAAAGTATAAGTCGTGTGTCCCTTATAATCTTTAATTTTTCACCTAAAAATAAATATTTATTTCCTAAATGACAATGACTATATATCAGAAATAGCATGTATTATTTAGATTTTCTACTAAAATTCCAGTTTTCTTGATACAAATGTCGAAACATATTGCAGTTATTTGCTATTAAAAACTTAACAAATGAATGAATTTATGCTATCCATTTGTCGATTCACGTATACTAGAGAATTGATAATGAAGTTGAATTTTATGAATGTGTTTATATTAGCATACTAACTATATGAACTTTTCTATATCTCACATAAAAATTTCAGTCTTCTAATATCATTTTTATTTGGGGAATATAATCAACTTGTTTTAATTTTGTAAAAATTCCGTGTATGAAAAAATGTTTTGTCTTTACATTTATTCTATTCTTTTCTTTTACTGGTCTGATTGCCCAAAATTATGCGGTGGGTTATAAATATGAAACATTACGTGATGTTTCCAGAAACAGAAATATTCCGGTGCTGATTTATTATCCTGCAACTGCTACTGGAGCGAACCAACCGGCACTACATAACGGAAACAAGTTTCCGGTCGTGTCTTTCGGGCATGGCTTTTTAATGAAAGGAGAGGAGTTTACCTATTTAGCACAAAAA
>DAOQII010000148.1:0-6003 GCA_035339455.1 Chitinophagales bacterium | reverse complement strand
TATCAGCCATATACGTTTCAGCTCCTATCATAATTTTTTCTTCACCGTTTTTCACTCCGTCTATTATGATTTTAGCGGCTTTATCTGCCGAATGCCGAAGTGCAGTCTGATTAAATTTATCCAGTACATCTTTTGCTTTTTTTGCATCATCTTTCTCCGTAATGCGTGCATTATTGGCAATATTGGTTTTAATACCACCCGGATGCACTGTATAGACTTTTACGGGTGTGCCAATCAGTTCCATGCGCAATGCTTCTGATAATCCTCGCACTGCGAATTTAGATGAACAATAGGGAGTCTGCTCTGCAATACCCGCTAAGCCAAACAAACTTGAAATATTAATAATAGCGGCTACTTTTTGTTCCATTAAGCTTGGCAAAAACTCTTTGATACCGTAAACCACTCCCCAAAAATTAATATTCATCAACCATTCAAACTCTTCATAAGAAATATCTGTAATTTTTGCTTTGCCTAAGGCTACTCCGGCATTATTAAACACAACATCCACACGTTTGTAGTGTTGCAGTACTTTTTGCGCAAATTGCTGATAAGCCGTTTTATTGGAAACATCAAAAACATGTGTAAAAACTGCTTGGTCTTTACATAGTGCTGCTGTTTCTTTCAATCCTTCTTCATTTATGTCAGATAGTGCAAGCAGCGCACCTTCTTTGCTCAGTGCTTTTGCCAGTTCTCTGCCAATACCCGAACCCGCACCGGTGATGACCACTACCTTATCCTTAAAAGTTTTCATGAAATTAATTTTCCTGAAAAATACAATGAAGAACGTATATTACGGTTTATCTAAAGTTAATAAGTAAGAAAATGCTTGTTTAAATTTGTAAAAATGGTTAGCATTGAAACAAAAGAAAAATTAGAGTATTTCTACGTCAAATACAATCAACGTTCATTTATTGAGAACGATCCAATTTCTATTCCGCACCGTTTTACTAAAAAGCAGGACATAGAAATTTCAGGACTATTTGCGGCAACTCTGGCTTGGGGAAACCGGAAATCTATTATCAACAGCAGTAACAAGTTGCTAAATTTGATGGATAATGCACCTTACGATTTTATCCGTCATCATCAGCCCAAAGACCTTATTCCGTTTCAGTCCTTTGTACACCGCACCTTCAATACAACTGATGTTTTGTATTTTATTTCATTTCTGAAAAATTACTATACACAACATCAGTCACTGGAAACCATCTTTGTTGCAGACGGTATTCATTCGGGGTTAATTGCATTTAAGCGCGAATTTATTTCAGGAGAGCATTTTCCTATACGAACAAAAAAACATGTTTCCTCTCCGGAAACGAACTCTACTTGCAAACGGCTGAATATGTATTTGCGCTGGATGGTAAGGAGTGACAATAATGGCGTTGACTTTGGTATCTGGAAAACTATACAACCTTCACAACTTTATATGCCACTGGATGTGCATGTAGAAAATTATGCAAGAAAACTTGGCTTAATAACTCGCAAGCAGCGCGACTGGAAAACAGTGGAAGAGCTTACGGCAACATTGAGAAATATAGACAAAGATGATCCTGTTCGATTTGACTATGCACTATTTGGAATGGGCATAGAGAAAGTTGTTTTGTAGCCATCAGATTTCAAGAAACAACAAAACAAGACCGATAATAAAAATACCGCTTAGCCCCAAAAAGAAGAATATATCGGCATATCGTTCTGTTTTTTCCATATTCGGGTTTCGCAAGGTGATGTAAGACAGCAGGCAAGAAACGATAAAAAACAGTGTATTTATTCCAAGAAACTCATCAATTATAGTTTCTTTGTTTACTTTCAGAATCTTAAAAAACGAGATAATTGTAATGGAAACGCCAATCATCGTTGTTGATCCTGAAAAGATATGATTGGCAATATTTTGATTCTCAGATTTAGAAAATGGCTTCATCGTTATTTTGCAATCTCTTTATTAATTATTATTTCTAAAAACACTATAATTATAATCTTCAACGGATTCTGTCCATAAGTTTGGAATTGTGCTTGGATTGGCATTCATAATAGTAATACCTCCAACAATTGCACAAATTGTATCTCTGTCTCCTAAGATGCTTATTGCCTTCCATAAAGCCTCTTCAAAGTTTTGCATATAGTTGGCAACACACCACAATGCAAATGGAACAGTATCTTGAGCCGTCATATTTGTTCCATTGCCAAGAATATGCTTAATTGTTTGTATGTGATATGATATTGGAATATGTTTGGCCTTTTCAATTTTAGATTTTGTGTCAGTATCGTCAAGAAAAACGCAAACACTGTCAAGGAATTCATTTGGATGCATTGACTGTTTATTAATCCTATTTCTAGTAGCTAAGGCTGTTGAAATAGCTACAGCAATTGCTCCGTTAATTGCCTCTGTGTTGGAATGTGTAATCTCACTGGCTAATATTGCCTCATTTTTAACTCTTTCAAGGTCATTGTAATAATACGCACCTAATGGACATACTCGCATTGCAGCACCATTTCCCATGGAACCTTGCCCATCAAAAACAGTCGGAGATACATCCTGCCACATTTTTCCATCTGCAATTTCTCTCATAATCATTCTCAGAGTAGCTCCATATCCTCGGTTCGGGTCTAATTCTAAATTCTTTATAAATCTTTTAACAAGTCTGTCTTGATTAATATGACCATCTGTTTCCAGCTCTTCTAATATTGCAATGGACATAACCGTATCATCGGTAAACTCCCATCTTGTACACGGAATCTTACGCCGATATATATACTCATCTATATTTTCTATTGCCCCAAAAAAAGAATCGCCGAATGCATCTCCTATCGAAACACCTAGTACAGACTGTTTAGCTAATTCGATATTTTCTTTTACTTGCATGCGTGATTTTTAATTCTGATTAGAAAACTCGTTTACGTATATTTTCATTAGCAAGAGGAGATAAGAAATCAATAAAGGACCGAATATCAGACCTAAAAATCCGAATAAGGGCAAACCAACAATTACGCCAAATAATGTGATTAACGGATGTATGTCAGCAAAAGCCTTCAGTAACACCATACGCAAAATATTATCTACATTGAGTACCACAATAAGACAGTACGCCAGCAACCCTATGGCTGCACTCTGCGGACCAACAGCAAACAAATAGACAACCAAAGGCACCCACACCAAGGCCGAGCCTACGAATGGGATAACCGAACACAATCCGGTAAGAAAGCCCAACAACAAAGGATCAGAGATGCCAAAAACAGCATAACCGATAGTGGCACAAATACCTTGTGCTAAAGCCAGTACAGGAATTCCGATGGAATAAGATATGACAATATCTTTCGTTTCTTTGGCAAGTTGTTTTGTATTTTCTTTTCGCAAGGGCAAAAACTCCGTCAGTTTTTTTTCCATCTGTTCCGCATTTTGCAGCATATAATAAAGGGTGAAATACATAATCCCCAAATTAGTAATCATGCCTGCTGCTGATGAGAATACATTGGGCAATACTCCCGAAATGTATTTGGGTAATGCCATCAGATTTTCCTTGGTGGCAATTTGTATATCAAACCGGTTTTGTAACTGCTCCAAAAGCTTTTGTACTCCCTGAAATAATTCATTTGCATTATTGGTCAAATAAACCAGTTTTGGAAAAATAAACACACTGGTTAATAAAAATGGAATAAACAAAACAAGTGTGTCTATCGTGATAAAGAATATTACCGTCAAGGTTTTATTCCATTTGTGTCGGTGAATAAGTTTCAAAAACCAAACCCGATTAAGCAAATACAGTGTAATCGCACTGAGAATTCCGGGAATAGTAGATTTTGCTTGAATAAAAATCAGGATTGCTAATCCTGCGAGTACGATAAAAAATACTACCTGTCTGAATCTGTCATTGAAATTCATATCGAAATCTGTTTATCGAAAAGTAATAAATCTTCGGAATATATTGCGAATTTGCCGAATAATTATTCGCCTTCTATTTTATAAAAGGGAGGATATATTTTACCTTTTTCAACTTTCCGGCTTCAGTAGCAGGGATAAAATCGGGCATTTTCAGTATGGCATCCAATACCGGTTGTTCGCATACCTTGCAATTTGATTTGGCTAATTTGATATTCGATATCTTGCCGTCAGTATTGACATCAAATGCATAATACACCCGTATCTTCTTTATAGCAGATGACGTATCCTCAGGTTTTGCATCTTTTGGCAAATCTATCTTCTTCATGTATTTTTGCAAAGCTGGAGCACCGCCCGGGAATTCAGCATTTCGATAGCCTTTACCCTGATCATCATAAGCCGCCAATACTGAATCTGACTTCCTGAAAAAATCTATACGGTACACAGAGTCCATGTATTTTTGATTGGCTTTATTGTAGCAATACATAAACTCTTCGGAAATATCTGACAGGGAAAGTATCTGTCTGGTATAATTTTGCGGAGTAATATAAAAATAGTAAAATTTGTCTTTGGTAAACTTTACAGGCATGTAAAAACCGGTAAACTCGCCTCTGTTTTGTCTGTGTTTCAAGGTATCTTTTGCCGTGACACAATTATAATTTAATCCTGCATTGGCTACAGGAACTTTTGGTGGTTCAGCATTTACCCAATACCTACCCAATATAAATGCGGTGAAAAGTAAAACTTTTAAATTCATATAGTTAGTTTATCGTACGGCAATACAAGATATTTCTACATTGGCATTTTTAGGCAAACAAGATACTTCTACCGTTTCCCTTGCCGGAGGATGTACTGCAAAATACTTGCCATATATTTCATTTACTTTTGGAAAATCTTTCATATCCGTCAGGAATATGCTGCATTTCACCACATTGGAAAAATCCATTTCTGCTTCGTCCAGTATAGCTTGGATATTTTGCATCACCTGTTCGGTTTCTGCGGCGATACCGTCTTTTATCAAAGCACCTGAAAAAGGCTCAATTGGGATTTGACCGGATACAAACAACATACCATTGCTGTATACTGCCTGCGAATAAGGACCGATAGGCTCGGGTGCATCATCGGTGTAAATAATCTTCTTTGCCATGAGTTGAGTTCAAAAATAAGAAAAAAATCAATTCCAAAATGTAAACGGATGTTAACAGCTAATACCTGTGTACTTATGCCAGTAAATTCAACTTACCTTTTGCCAGAAAAACGCCATGCAACCCGTCAGGCTCAATGGTGATGCGCTCCAAATCCAGTTCTTCAATTTTGCCGTAGATCCAGGAATTCTGATATTGGATTTTGTCAATCTGCTCTTGTGCTTCCCTTTGTGCAGTCTCCAGTTCTGATTTGAAATTATACTGTAAGAAACCATGCAGAAAGCTGATTAATTTAGCATGATACATCTGATCTATCCATCGCAATAAGGGATTACTCGTTTCTAAAGTATAATTAAGATTTCTGGTCTTAATCACAAACTTGGGTTGATGAAAATTTAATGAGCCTCTGAAATGTGCAACTCCGCTGAGTACTCTGCGGAATTTCCACCAACGGGCATAAAAGGTGAACGGTAATGAAACCGACATTTTAGTGGCCTCATTTCCGAAACTGAACTCACCCAGCTCCAGGGCATACTTATCCGGTTCTATATCATATTTTTTGTGGGCAAAATGAAAATTGAAAAAGGAAGAAACATCTTTATAGTCGGCACATGCTTTAATGATAACATCAAAAGCATATTCAAATGTATTTCCGCTGTTGCCTGCGCCATTCATAATTAGCCAATCAAAGGTGCGTTCTATTCTTCGCTGCATCATATTTTCTACGTGGCTGTCTATCTTTAACTTAACAACTGCCGTGTCAATAGTTACTTCCGTTTCGCCCTGATAAAGTTCTATCGGCTTTAAGGTAATGAGCTGTATGAAACGTTTATCCGAAAATATAGTACCCTGTATCCGCTTCCTGAGTTCGGAAAATATAAAATGAACGGGCAGTTTTTCGAATATCTTCATCCGACATAAAAATACTGCGTACTTTTAATATTTTTTGTATGCCGTTGTAATCAAATAATAAAATCACGCGAAAAA
>DAOQII010000147.1:0-6012 GCA_035339455.1 Chitinophagales bacterium | reverse complement strand
AATTTCAGCGGAAGCAGCATAAGCACCAACAGGCATACCGCCTCCGATGATTTTACCAAAGGTGATGATGTCGGGCTGAATATGATATAAACCGGCAGCTCCTTCAAAACCGACACGGAATCCCGAAATGACTTCGTCAAAAATTAATAACGCACCAAATTCAGTACATATTTCCCGCAAGTGCAACAGGAATTTATGTGATTGCAACAATAAGCCGTTATTGGCAGGAATAGGCTCAATAATGACAGCGGCAATATCATCGGTATAATTTTCAAAAGCAGCTCTTAATGCCGTTTCATCATTAAGAGGCAAAACTATAGTTTCGTTGACAAAGGACGCCGGTACGACTGCTGATGAGGAAGTACCTAGTGTAGCTAAACCTGAACCGGCTTTTACTAAAAGTGAATCGGCATGACCATGATAGCATCCTTCAAATTTGATAATTTTATTCCGTTGGGTTATGCCTCTTGCCAAACGCAAAGCACTCATCACGGCTTCTGTGCCGGAACTTACAAACCGGATTTTTTCGATAAAGCGATGATTCGAAATGATGCACTCAGCCAGTTCATTTTCCAAAGCAGTAGGTGCACCGAAAGAAGTACCGTTTTTTACCGTTTCAATGATGGCATGTTCAATCTTTTCATTGGCATGACCCAAAATCAGTGGTCCCCAGGAACAACAAAAATCGATATATTCATTACCGTCTTCATCCCAAATTTTAGCACCTTTACCTTTTTTTATAAATACAGGAGTTCCGCCCACCGACTGGAATGCGCGTACAGGGGAATTGACACCACCGGGCATTAATAATTTAGCTTGTTCAAAAAGCAATTTTGAGTTTTCGTTATGCATAAAATAGCTTGAATAAGCTGTAAAGTTAGGAAAAAATGAGCTTAAGTGAAATGGGAATTTATCAGCATGCGTTAGAATAAATTTAAATATACAGACAAACGTGTTAAGAGCTTATAATTTGAATAAGAATTTATAGATAATTCTTTTACTTAGTAATAATACTCATTGTTACTTGAATATAGTAGTTTTATTAGTAATATACTAATAATAAATATAGTTTACTAAATTCAAATGAAAAATTTTCAATTAAATGTAATGTGGAATTGCTTAAGTAAATATCCTAACAGTTGCAGCACCGTTTAATGCTTACTTGCAGCTTGAAAAGGTGAGTAGTTTAACGTCTTGTTCAAAAAGATAGAGATGACAACCTGTTATTTTATAACGGGTTGTTTTTTCCAGCGTTTTTATCATTTTTGATTCCAATTCCATGTGTTCACACATTTTTCGTGTAGATGCAATCGTACCGAATTTCAAGTTGTTTCCAGATAAAGTGTAATTACCCATAATATTATTACAGCTGGCATTTCCATTAAAAGCATTGTCTTTTTGTGTAAATGTGATTCCCATTCCGTCCATTACAGGCATTAGTGCGCCGGGTTCATCAAAACTTTCTAACTTCCAAGTCGTGAATAAGGATACATCATTACCTGCAACTTTCTTTTTGCTGATTTCTTTGACTAGAGTATATTTAGTATCAGATGCATCTGCAGGCGGGTTGACAATTTTTTCTTTGCTGATAAGCAATTCATATTCATAACCTTCTTCATAATTAAATCCCTCAATCTGGTCATAAAATAATTGCCAGTCTTTTTGGTCAGCAGTCCATTTGATCTGCATGCATTGTTTTTGCATTACGCCCGCATTGCAAGGCAAAGTGTGTTCGCCAATATAAATTATTTGTGTTGGCAGTTTTTTTGTAGATGAACAAGCTGTAAGCATATACAAGCAGGCAATAAATGGAAAAAATAATCGGATACGCATCAAAGCTAATTTAGGATATGTGAATAAGTAGCCACAAGATAGACAGTTATTCTCAATACTGAAAAATTTTATTTTTTTTCAGCCTTCGATTTGATAATTGTCAACAACAAGAATTTTGTTTATTTAAGAGAATTAATTTATGAAACTTGTTAGGTAGAAGAGCAGCATTTACCGTTTACTCACTAATTAATACCGTTTACGCAAGTTGCCGACTATAATCAAATATAATTCCTAAATTTAAGCTATTCTTAATTCAATAAAAAAGCGATATGAAAAACAACATGTTTAAATTCGGTATGAGTAAAATACTGAAAAATTTCAGCAAAGGGCTGATGCCTTTACAAATAGATACGGCTTCTGGCGGTAGCGGCAAAGTGATTGCCGTCTCAGAAGTGGATAAACTCATTAGCGAATACTTAACAGCAGTTACGCCTGAGCAAACCGTGAAAGTAAATTACATCGTGCAAGTGCTGGGCAGAGATAAAATTGCCACAGATTTAGAAGTTAAATTGAGTGTAAATAATCAGCAATATACAGCTGTCCTGAAAACAGGTGAAAGTGCAGCTGTATTTGAATTCGATATTTCGACACGTGCAACAACTCTGGTAACGGTAAATTTATCCGGAAAAGATTTTTCGGGTACTCTGTATGATACTTTTGATATTAATGGTACTTTTTCTTATAATAATTCATTATACAGAATAACTAACTATTATTGTGTGTCAGATGTAATTAATCCTAATAATGTTAAGTTGTTTGGCAGAGGAAACGGTTGGCCTCCAACTAACTAAATTTTTTAAAATAAAATGCGGTCAGTTGACCGCATTTTTTATTATGAATACTATGTAGAAAGACTATCTAATATTTGGATTAGTTCATCTATTTTAAAAGGTTTTAAAAGCATATAATCAAAACCTAAGTCTTTGATTTCCTCCTTTCCCAATGCCAGTATACTGGCAGTATGACCAATGATATTTTGATTTGGGTTTTTCTTTTTTATTTGCATAGCAGCATCTGTTCCATTCATCACCGGCATTTCCAGATCCATTAAAATGATATCCGCTTTAAAATGGGCTAAGGCATCGATGGCCAATTTACCATGTTCTGCAAACTGAATAGTAAATTCAGGATTAATACTAAGCAATAAATCATGAAAAAGTTGTCTGTTTTCTTCAAGATCATCAACAACTAATAAATTTAAATTTTTTATACAAATATCTTTACTTGGTTCTTTTGAATCTGTTTTTATGTTTGATGTAAAACCAAACGGCAAGGTCAGACTAAATGTAGTACCCTCGTTGAGCTTGCTGTTAACGGTCAATTCTCCGTGCATCAGTTCGCACAGCTTTACACAAATAGCCAAGCCTAGTCCGGTGCCTCCGTATTTGTTTTTAATATCAGCATTTGCTTGTTCATAAGGCATGAAAATTTGATTTATCCTGTCTTGTGATATGCCGATACCCGTATCCTGAACACTTAATTTAATCCATAATTTATTATCTTCTTCTTTTACTGTTTTACTGGAAAGGGTAATACAGCCCGATTCGGTAAATTTTACGGCATTCGATAATAAATTCAGCATAATCTGAGACAAACGATGACTATCTCCTGATACATAAAATGGACTTACTGTTTGTTCTTCTAAATGGAAAGCAAGTTGTTTGGCTTCAGTTCTGAACAAAAATTGATCATAGAGTAATTGTAACCAAGCTGAAAAATCAAATATTTCATAACAAATTTCCATTTTCCCGGCTTCTATTTTGGAAATATCTAACACATCATTGATAATATGCAACAAGTTTTCACCGCTGAATTGTAATCGGCGTACATAATTCAACTGTTTATCAGTTAATTGATCTTGCTGTAATAAGTAGGAGATGCCTAAAACACTGTTGATCGGCGTGCGAATTTCATGACTCATATTGGCTAAAAAATCATGCTTCAGATTCGCCATCATTTTAGCGTGGTCGCGTTCTTTTTCAATATTTTTTACATCTTGCAAAATTTGCAGTTTCCTGATTTTATCATTGGATGATTCATTAAACAGTTCGGCATTAATTTCGTAATGCTTTACAAAAAATTCATATGCCTGCTTATACCGGTTTCTTTTCTTGTAAAGGTTAGAAAGTGTCAAATAGTACTCCGAGTAAAGGGATTTATTTTTTGATTGATTCAAATAATTAAATGCCAAATGTAAATAGTAGGCAGCTTTAGAAATAGAATTTATATCTAAATATAATCTTGATAAATTAATGTATAAATTTACAGTGTATGATATATGATTTATTTTTTTTGATATTTTGATAGCTGTATTAAAAGTTGTAATTCCCTTATCATATTCTAATTGACTAGTATATAATTTTCCTAAATTATCTAATATGAGCAGTGAATAATAACTATGTTTTGCATTATGTTGCGTATGTAAATCATAAGCATTTTTTAGCAAATTTTCCGCTTTTTTATTGTTTTGTCCTATTAAAATATTCCCGTAATTGTTGAGTAAGATAATTTCAATTTCTTTATTCGTACATTTTTCCAAGTACTGAAATGCCTTTTCATAATTCTCAATTGCTTTGTCAATTTCTTTCAAATTATCAAGCTGAATGCCACTAACAATGTATGAACTCACTAAACGGTCAAAGTCCTGTTTGTTTTCTAATTTTTCCCGGTATTCAAAAATTAAAGACTCCAATGTTGCATAATCACCCAACTCACTCAGGGTAGCCATCAAGCCGGAATAGCTTTGCAGTTCTTCTTCTTCCAACTGGTGATCATACGCCATGTTTTTTGCACTCCAGCCTGTTTCTAAAGCCAATTGCAAATCATTTATCTGCACAAAATGATTGCATAAAAAAATTCGAGTGCGGCATAACAAGGCTGTATCGTTGGCAGTATGGGCAAATTTTTCACATGTCAACAGCAGTTCACCCAGTTCTTCCTGGTTCATGCCTTTGCTTTCGGTGAGCGTTAAATGGTAAATAAACGCACGAGCTTCTTCAATATTAGCGATTTTATGCATAGTTAATTTGATAAATGTAAAAGAATTCTTATTTTTAACCAAATACTGTTTTGGATATGTATACTGCTATTATCGTCGAAGACGAACTTGTTTTTCGGGATATGCTTTTGGAAATGCTTCCTAAAGTCAGTTTGCCCATTCGAGTAGTGGCAACTTGTGCTACATTGCGCCAAGCCAGAGAAGCTATTTTAACATACAATCCACAGATTTTGTTTTTGGATGTCGAATTACCGGATGGTAAGAGTATAGAGTTACTGGAAAATCTGGATGAGAGCAATCAAGGTATATTCGAAGCTATTTTTGTTACTTCATTTGATAAATATGCTATTGAAGCCATAAAAAAGAATGCAGTAGATTATATCATGAAACCTGTAGAGCTCACTGGTTTGGAAATTGCGTTGAAAAAAGTGGTAAGACGTATGCAGATTTATGCCCAGCTTGAAAAAACTGAGGAACTTGAAAAGCAAATAAAGCGTTTAGAATCAAGCTCGCAGCAAGACAAAAAAATTATGATTGGTACTACTGAAGGCACCAGTTTTATCAGAATCGGGGACATTGTCAAACTAGAATCTGACAGCAACTATACAACTATTTTTTTAGAGAACAAGAAGAAATTTCTAGCATCCAAAACGCTATCCATCTTTGAAGAATTATTAGAACCTTATAATTTTTTCAGAATACACCGTCAGTGGATTATCAATCTGACAAAAATAAGCAGTGTAGAAAATAACAACGGTGCTTATACGGCATTACTTACCGATGGAAGCAAAATAGAAATTTCGAGAAGAAAGAAAAAAGATTTTTTTGAAAAAATAGCCGTGAACGAATAGCAAATGTTAATCCTGATTTCCTTATTTCTTTTTTTCAGGTTGCGTAAGATAGGCACCCGTGTAGCTGATTATCGAATAAATGAAAATCAAAATCAGCATATAAAAAAAGTGATAGGTCGTTTTAGATTTGAAAAAAATAATAAATACAATGAGCAATAATCCGCTCAGGATATACTTAAGCGTAATGGCTGTTAAATTGCCGCCTATCATTTTTTTAGCCGGTTTATGATTGCTGATATAAACTATTATGCCAAACAACAGGGCAATAAATGACATGCCTGAAGTTCCAAAAAAGATTGTTGTATTATCAGGATAACTGAGTGTAATCCC